>NZ_AP012331.1:3000000-3158347 GCF_001042635.1 Bifidobacterium scardovii JCM 12489 = DSM 13734
CGCGAATGTACTTGCGGAACACCGCCTCGATCTGCGGCCCGTAGCTCCACGGCTCGTTGTCGGCGCCGGACGGCGAGCGGTGTTCGCCAGCCGCGGTCGTCACGGTTTCCTTGCCGGACGGCTCGTGCAGGCTGCGATCGCCGTGGTTGCGCATCACCGGCAGGAAGCAGGAGAACGCGCACCAGCGGGCGAGCAGTTCCTTGAAGGAATCCGAATCGATCACGCCGTCGTGGAACCCTCCCATATCGGTGGTGAACCACGGGATGCCGGCCATGCCCATATGGATCGCGCAGGTGATCTGCGAGCGCAGATCCGCGAAGGTCGACCCGACGTCGCCCGACCAGACGAGCGACCCGTAGCGCTGGGACCCGGCCCACGCGCATCGGGTGAGGTTGACGATCTCCCCTTCGGCCCCGGCCTCCAGCTGCCCTTCGTAGAACCCGCGGTTGTAGGCCTGCGGATACACGTTGCCGACGTTGAGGTCGCTGCCGAGGTGGTACCGGTAGTTGCGGAAATCATAGACGCCGTATTCGGGTTCGGCCTCGTCGAGCCAGAATGCGCGCACGCCCTTGTCCCAGTAGTTCTCGCGGCAACGATCCCACACGAACGCGCGGGCGCCCGGGTTGGTCGGGTCGTAGTTGACGCAGGGCTCTTCGAACATCATGTCGAGGTTGAGCCCGGCTTCCGTGCTGACCAGATAGTTGTTACGCTTCATTCCCACGAAATTCTCGGACGCGGTGGACACCTGCGGCCAGACCGACACCATGAGCTTGACGCCCACCGCGTCGAGTTCGGCGACCATCGCCTCTGGATCCGGCCAGAATTCGTCCTCGAACTTGTAGTCGCCAAGGTGGGGCCAGTGGAAGAAATCGATGACGATGAGATCGAGCGGGATCTCGCGGCGCTTGAACTCGCGCGCCACATCGAGCAGCTGCTCCTGGTTCCAGTAGCGCAGCTTGCACTGCCAGAAGCCCATGCCCCACTCGGGCATCGCCGGCGCATGCCCGGTCGCGTCGGCGTACTGGGCCTCGATCTGCGCATAGGTGCCGCCCGCGGTGACCCAATAGTCGATCTGATCGGTGGACTGCGCCGCCCACTCGGTACGGTTGCAGCCGAACGTGGCGCGCCCGATCGCCGGATTGTGCCACAGGAACCCGTAGCCCTTGGAGGAGACGACAAAAGGCACGGATGCCTGCGAGTTGCGGTGGGCCAGCTCGAAGGTGCAGCCCTTGAGGTCCAGCACATCCTGCTGGTACTCGCCCATGCCGTACAGCCGTTCCTTGGGATCGGCACTGAAACTCGCGGTGACGGCGAAGCTCTCGCCGGAGACCGGGGCGTAGTCCCGCGCTTTGAGCAGCAGCGACCCGCCCTGCGAATGCTCGCGGAACAGCAGTTCGCCCTTGGCGTTCCAGAAGCTCAGATCACAGCGGAAGGTCTCATACCCGGCGCTCAGCAACGGGGAATGGGTCGATTCCGCCTTGACGACGATCTCGCCGTTGGCCAGCGTGGCGGTACGCCCGTCCTCGCTGACCGTGACGGAAACCTCGCCGTCCGCCGGAGCCCCGCACGGCAGCAGCGCCCAATCGACCGGCTGGAAGGCGCGGTTGCGGGTGGCGCGCACGCGCACGCTGTTCGCGCCCCACGCCTCGATGCGCAGCGTCTCGCCGTCGCCGGTCCAGACCAGCGCATCACGTTCGATGGTGAATTCTATGGTCATGATAGTGATCCGTTTCCCATGTATTGACGTATGTGTTGATGTATATGGGCGTATCCGCGCGCGTTATACCGTCGAGCCACGCCGCCAAGCGCTCTGCCCGGCCTCGGGTCCGCAAGGCTCCGGCCGCCGGCGTCGACGATGCCGGCGGCCGGAAACGCGTTCGCCCCGGCGCTCCCTCAGCCCAGCAGCACGGTCCCGTCCCCGGCAGCGACGATGTCGCCGGTCGAGCCGAGTCGGGCTCGGAACGCGCGCCCGTCGGAGCTGGACACTTCGATGCCGGCCCCGGTACGGCGGGCGGTGAAGACGACGGACGATCCATCCGTCTCGCTGACCGTGGCGGACGCCGTTTCGATCGAGGCATCGTTGAGGAATACCGAAGCCACCGCGTCCTCGCCGTACACGCGATCCGGCTTGGACGCGCCCGGATTGGTGACGACGATGCTGCCGTCGCGCACCCACAGCGGGATGGAGTCGAAAGCATGCGTCTCGGTGCGCCACGAGCCTCCCTGCGCCACCTCGCCGGTCAGCCAGTTCGTCCACACGCCGTCCGGCAGATAGTACGACACCTCGCCGGAATAGGTGAACACGGGGGCGACCAACAGCGACGGGCCGAGCATATACTGCCGGTCGAGCGTATGACAGGCGAGGTCGTCGGGGAATTCGACGAACATCGAGCGCATCACCGGCGTGCCGTTGCGGTGCGGCTGCAGGCCCGTCTCGAACAGGTACGGCATGAGTTCGAGCTTGAGCCGGGTGAACTTGCGTGCCACGTCCACGGCGGTCTGGCCGGGGACCAATGCGACGCCGTTCCGCTCGTCCTCCTCGTCGAACAGCCACGGCACGCGGTACACGGTGGACCCGTGCAGGCGCGAGTGGGACCCGAGCAGGCCGAACGCCACCCAACGCTTGTATACGGCCGGATCCGGGCAGGCGCCCTCGAAGCCGCCGATGTCATGGCTCCAGAAGCCGAAACCGGAGGAGGTCAGCGACAGGCCGGCGCGCAGCGTCTGCGCCATGCCGTTGAAGGTGGATTCGCAGTCGCCGCCCCAGTGCACGGGCTGCTGCTGGCCGCCGACGGTCGCGGAACGCGCATACAGGCAGGCATTGCCCTTGCCGTACGTCTCCTCCACGGCCTCGAACACGGTCTGGTTGTACAGCTGAGTGTACCAGTTGTGCATCGAAAGCTTCGGGGATCCGTCGTGCCAGACCACGTCGCGCGGGATACGCTCGCCGAAATCGGTCTTGATGGCGTCGACGCCCTGGTTCAGCAGCGTCTTGACCTTGCCCTTGAACCACTCGCGGGCGTCCGGATTGGTGAAGTCCACCAATCCCATGCCGGCCTGCCAGAAATCGGTCTGCCAGACCTCGCCGTTGGGCTTGCGCACCAAGTACCCCTTGTCGCGGCCTTCCGCGAACATCTCGCCGCGCTGGCCGATGTACGGGTTGATCCATGCGCAGATGTGCAGGCCCTTGTCCTTGCGCAGCCGCTCGAGCGTGGATTCGATGTCGCCGAAGAAGCGCTTGTCCCATTCGAAATCGCACCAGTGGAACTCGCGCATCCAATAGCAGTCGTAGTGGAAGGCGCTCAGAGGAATGTCGCGCTCGGCCATGCCGTCGATGAACGAATTGATCGTGGCCTCATCGTACTTGGTGGTGAACGAGGTGGTCAGCCACAGGCCGTAGCTCCACGCCGGCACGTTGGCCGGTCGTCCGACGAGCGCGGTGTAGCGGTCGAGGATTTGCTTGGGCGTCGGGCCGTAGATCACGCAGAAGTCGATGGTCTCGCCGGGCACGGAGAACTGCACCGCCTCGGTGTTCTCGGATCCGACTTCGAACGAGACGTGGCCGCGGTTATTGACGAGCACGCCGTAGCCGTTGGAGGTCATGTAGAACGGGATGTCCTTGTACCCCTGCTCGGAGGCGGTGCCGCCATCCTCGTTCCAGATGTCGATGCTCTGGCCGTTCTTCACGTATGCGCCGAAGCGCTCGCCGAAGCCGTACACCTCCTCGCCGACGCCAAGTTGCAGTTGGATGGCGCTGAACACGTCGGATTCGTCGCGGGCGGAGCCGTCCATCGTCACGCCGAACTCGCCGACCGGCTGCGCGGTCACGTTGGACAGCGCGCTGAGCTTGAAGCGAGCCAGCGACTTGCCCGAGGACGCGGTAAGCGTCCGACCGGCCGCGTCGAGGAACGACAGGCTCCACGGCGAGCCCTTGACCACCTTGGCGGTCAGGCCACCGGTGGTCAGCATGACGTCGGCGCCGTTCTCGCCGACTTCGCCGTCGCCGTTGCCGTGCGCCGCGACGGTCACATAGTCGCGCCCGCCGGGCCGATCGGCGTTGAGGGGGAATCCCGGCTGTTCCGCGGCGCCCTGCCAGTGCCGGGCGACCACGCGGATCACACCTTCGGCCGGGGACGTGACGTCCACGTTGAACGTGGGCAGGTTCAGCGTATCGTACCGCCCACGCACCACGGAGGTGGTCGCGAGGACGTTCAGGCTTTCGTCGGTTTCGTTCGCGGTCAGTTCGTAGGCTTCGCGGGCGTACAGCGCGTCGACGCCGTCGCGGATCATCCAGTAACCGTTGGTGAACTTCATGGTGTATTGCTCCTTTAGGAAAAAAGGTTCCGGCAACCAGAAGGCAGGCGGCCGGAACCAGACTCATAGCGCGTATGCTTTGCCGGCTGACCATTGCAGCGCGGCTGCGCCTTCTTACTTCACCGCACCGGTGGTAATGCCATTCGACAAGGTCCGCTGGAAGAGAAGGAAGAAGATCAGGGTCGGCACAATGCTGATTAGCGAAGCCGAGGCCGTGGTAGTCACATCCATCAGTCGGTCTCCGGACAACGAAGCAATCGCGATGGGAACCGTTTGCGAGGAATTATCGATCAGGAAGGCCATAGGGATCATGTAGTCATTCCACGTCCATATGAAGAAGAACACCAACATGACCGCCAATGTAGGCTTGGAAATCGGGAACACGATATCTTTAAGGATCTTCCACCGGCTGGCTCCGTCAATAGTCGCCGCCTCAAGAATCGCTTTGGGGAACGTACCATACACGGACGATAGAAGGTAGGTGCCGAAGGCGCTTTGAATGACGGTGAATATGATGACGATGGCCCACGGATTGTTGTACATGCCGATGCCCTTGAACATGATGTACAGCGGGTACAGCAATGCTTCTTGCGGGAGCATGTTCGCCAGCATGATCAGCAGGATGATCCAACGACGTCCGCGGACACGGCCTATGCCCAGAGCAAAGGAATTGAACACGGACAACGCTACGGCAAGGACCGCGACCAAACCGGAAGTCCATACCGAGTTCCACACCTTTTCAGGGAAATTGACGCGAGTCCAGAACTTGGCAAAGCCATCGAGCGCCAACATAGTCGGCAAACTCAGTGGACCATTAGCATTGTAGTCAGCCGCGGTCTTGAACGCATTCAGGCACAGGACGATGAAGGGGAATATCATCACCAGGCCACCAGCGACAAGCAACGCAATGGCCACCCAGTCCCCGGCGGTACGGTTCTTCTTTACCTTGGCGATCCTCTTCAGTTCAGCCGCACTCATGGTGCTCATGTGCGATCACTCTCCATCCTCGGCTTCGACCTTCTGCTGAAGGTCGGTGAACACGACGGCGACAACGATGATGACGACGGTCAAGGCAGTGGCGATCGTGGCGCCGTAACCGACCTGCTGCACTTGGAAGAACTGAGTGTACGAATAATAGGAAGGCACAATGGTGCTGCTTCCCGGCCCGCCCTTGGTAAGCATGTAAACCGGAGCGAACACCTTCAATGCAGCAATGGTGCAAGTAAGCGCCACCACGAAGATCTCCGGCTTGATCGAAGGAAGCGTGATGGCCATAAAACGCTGCCACCAATTGGCTCCGTCAAGACCGGCCGCCTCATACAGCTCGGGATCGACCCGCTGCAGACCCGACATGAAAATGACCAAGGGATAGCCGACCTGAATCCATATCATGATCAGCATCAGGAATATCAGGGCCGTATCCGGTTTGCCCAGCCAATCATGCTGCAGGCCTCCCAAGCCAATGACATTCAATAACGAATTCAGCGCACCGTTTTCCGCGCGGAAAATCCAACCCATGACCAACGATGCAATGGCGATCGGCAGGAGCTGAGGGAAATAATAGATGGCTCGCATTGTAGCGGCGGCCTTGGCTCCGAATCGCTTTTGCACTACGTCAAAGATCAGGGAGGAAAGAATCAATCCCAACAGAATCGGGATCACCACCATGGCGACGATCATCCAAATTGAGTTTCGGAATGAGACCCAGAACGTATTGTCCTGAAACAGTCGAATCCAGTTTTTCAACCCTGCCCAAACCGGCGGCCTGATCCCCCGATAGTTGGTGAAACTGAGATAGATGTTCCAAATCCCCGGCACAATGATGATCCAGACGAGCATAGCCACGCCAGGAATCAAATACAACCAAAAGCGGCTCGAAGGACTACCTGGAATTCGCGATACCGCCCTTTCGGCGACACGCTTAGCTTTTCTTGCCTTTATGTTCATCAGACACTTCCAGACACTAAAACAATTTGCAAGGACGGGAACGAGGGGCATGCGAAGCCCGGGAACGGATCTTCGCACGCCGACGTTCACCGTGCAGAAAGGAACGGCAGACGATCACTTCGCCGTGATGCCGGAGGCTTCAAGACCCTTGTCGTAGTTCTCTTTCATTTGGCCAAGGACTTTCTTCACGTCCGCAGTACCATTGATGAGCTCCTGAAGCGAGGCATTGATCTCATCGTAGAAGGTAGAGGTAGGCCAGTCCGGATAGAAGCCGAGTTGGTTCTCCTTCACCGCCTCGTCGAATTGGGCAACGAACTGCTTCGTCTCTTCATCCTTGATGGAATTCGTATCGGCATGAATCGCCAGCCCGCCTTGCTCCGCCATGTAGCTCTGCACCTCATCACTCAACGTGATATTGATGAACTTGGCAGCGAGATCCTTTTTGGCGGATTTTTCCGGGATCACCCAAATGTTTCCCGACGAACCGACAATTTTCTTGGTATCGGGGAACTTGGCATAGGCGACGTGCAAGCCGGCGGCCTCTCCCTTGAACCGAGCGTGCCACCATGTTCCGGAGAAGAAGATCGGATTGACCCCGGTCATGAAGTTCTGACCAGCATCTTCAGCCTTAAGATTGGTGGAATCCTTGGAGATATAACCCTTGTCGACCCATTCCTTGATTTTCTCGGTGGCATAGGTCACTGGCTCGGAGTTCCAATCGACCTTGCCGTCATACATCTCATAAGCCTTGATGAACTTGTCATCCGCTTTGGACAGCACAAGCTGCCACCACAGATGCTGAGTCGGATATTCGGCGGAACCCGCGGAAAATGCCGTAACACCATTTTCCTTGAACTTGGCCATTGCATTCTCAAGCTCATCGAAAGTGGTTGGAATGGCAATGCCGTATTTCTTGAACATATCTTCATTGAAATACAGCAGGCAATCCTCTCCGTAGTTGGTGATGCCGTACCAGTCGCCGGACCCCATCACTCCCCGCTCATCGTATTTTCCAGTGTCCGCGAGCGAGCCGGTCACGATCTTGTCCCAACCGTACTTGGACACGTAATCATTGAGATTGGTCAACAGCCCCTGGCTGGCGAGCAACCCGGCAGTGGCGTTGCCCTTGTTATACTCCATGACATCAGGAGCGTCGTCCGAGTTGAGAATCTGCGAGGCATTCTGCCGGATCTGTTCAAAAGCCTTCTTCTCGAAATCGACTTTGACGCCGGTCTCCTTTTCAAAAATCGAAATGGCTTTGTCCCACGCCTTTGCCTGAGCAGTGGTCGCTTCCTCATAATGCCATATCTTGATGGAGGTGGGATGCTCCTCCTGAGCAGTGCCGCCGCCACACCCGGCCATGCCGATCATAGCCGCCGCGGCAAGGCCGACAGAAATAACCCTACGCGTTGACTTCATCTTTCCCTCCTTGTCAGCACCATTACTGATTTCGACAATCTTCGAAACGATTAGAAGATCGTATCTATGAAGATAAAAGAGAAGTCGTCTATTCACAAATTATTTCGATTGTTTTTTCGACAGTTTCTTTCGACAATTCGACGCCTACACAGGAGCCTCACACCCAATCCGCTGAAGACTCGGCGCGCACTATTACCGCTACCGCTCACGCCGCCGCGACATCGTTCCATACGCCTTATAACTGGAAGGCATCATCTCCACATTCCCGACGTCATTGCGCTGACCGCTCAGCACTTCCATCATGACATCCACCGCACGAACGCACACCGAGGGTGGATCCATCGGCAACTCATCGACACGGCATTGGGCCTGCAACAACCCGTACGTGCACGCGGCCATCACCGATATGTCCGAAGGAACCTCGAATCCACGCTGTTTCAACGCATCGATCAAATTCGCTATATGCGGAGCATTCGTCTGACAAAAAATAGCCGTGATGTCGGGATCCTCATGAAACGCCTCGTCAAGCAGCAGATTGACATCCGCCGCGGAGAACCCTGTAGACGGCTTGAAATGCATCACCATCCCGCAATCCCCACCACGCTTCATGGCCGCATCCCGGAAACGAATAAGGTAGTTGGAGCCATCCTCGTACGCAAAAGAGATATTTCCGATGATCAGCACATGCCGATGCCCCAGGGCATGCGCCTTATCAACAGCCTCGCGCCCCATGCGCTCAAAATCCAGATCCACCGAGTACACCCCATCCGAATTACTCGGATATCCGACTGCGACCACAGGAACATCAAGCGTTTTAGCCACTTCCGCGCGCGCATCCATCATCAGCACATCCAGCAATAAAATCCCATCAACCATGCCACCCGAGGCAACGCGCCTCAATTCTTGATCGCCATATTCATGCATCAACAGCAGAATGTCGTAGCCATACCGTTTCGCACGCATCGCCAACGCAAAGAAAAATACCGCATAATTCGAATAATCCGTATAGTTGTGAAGAGGCGAACTGAGCGCAAGTACCTTTGTCGGTTTCCCCCGCAGCGTACGAGCCTGCGCATTCGGCGTATACCCGACTTCCTGCGCGGCCTTAAGGACCCTGCGCTTCGTCTCCTCCCCAATGGACCGCTTGCCGCTCATCACATAGGACACCGTGCTGATCGACACCCCGGCGCGCGCCGCCACATCCTTGATACCCGCCATCACAACCTCCTTATCGAAACGTTTCTCTTAATTGTAGGGGATCAACGGAAAAACCATGCACAGGCTGCAAAACATGCAATTGCCGATAGAGAGGGGGTTGACACAACCCCCTCGAAACAACTCCTTGTCTTTGTGATTGTCACCACTTGGCAACGGCACCATGCCAGAAACTGTCAACCGACCATAGTTTTTATAGGTATATTATGAATATACCTATAAATTTTAGTATGAAGATTGGCGCACCATGCTATACCAAGCCGTTTATGACAAGCTCCTTGCCCTAATTCAAGACGGCACATACCCAGAGGGGGCCCGTCTGCCCTCCGTGGACGAACTATGTCAATTATATGATGTCAGTGCCATAACTATTCGCCGCGCCATGAACATGCTCAAGGAGGAAGGATACGTCGCACGGCAACCCCGCATCGGCACCACAGTCCTACGACGCACACCAGCACAATCGAATTATGTTGAACGACTACCGCTAATCGGCATGATTGTGACCAACTTTGACGACACATTTGGCACGCGCATCATCAAAGGCGCGCTCAATACCACCGTTGACCGCGCACTTCTCGCATTGCAGCAGACTCACGGAAGCATCGAGTTGGAAAAAAGCCTCATTGATGCGACGGTGAAAGCCGGAGCCAAAGGCTTAATACTATTGCCCAGCAACTCCGACTTCATTCCTCAACCGATTCTCGACCTTATGTCGAAACATTTTCCCATCACGATTCTGGACAGGAAGTTCGAAGGAATTCCAGTAGCTACAGTCACTAGCGACAACAGCGGAGGCGCGATGAACGCAACCGAATACCTGTTTTCCCTCGGACACCGGCATATTGCTCTGATACGTTCGGACTGCCATGTTACTTCCAATGATGAACGTCAGCGAGGCTGGCAATCCGCCCACGCCCATGCCAATATCGCGTTAGACGATTCACTTGTGTTCCACGATGTCCGATCGACGCTGCCCGATGCCACTGAGCCACAGGAACGCGATATCGAACGCATCATGAATTTTGCGCAAACGCATCCAGAAGTCAGCGCATACCTAGCTTGTGAATATAACATAGCGTTGATGCTGCGCACGGCACTGGAGCGTATCGGAAAACGTGTCCCCGCCGACGCATCAATCATTTGCTTCGATCACCCTGACGCCACATTCGATACTAGCCTGTTCCGCTTTACCAACGTCGCCCAAGACCAACAAACACTTGGACAAAGCGCCGTCATCTCAGTTCTTCATCAGATCAATAACGACAGCCATGCCGAAAAAACCGTAGTTCCGACAACACTGGTGCTGGGACAATCGACTGCCCGAACGAATTAGAGAAGACTTTCATTGCGTCCGAGCAGTCTTTTGATAGGTTCACCGGTCAGACACCGAGACCAGCTCGCAACTCCGCCGCCATAACTGCGCTCAACATAGTGGAATAATGAACGCGTCCACTCGCCGGCGCTGACCAGTTATTGCCAACCAACACAGCGCCGGATGGCATAGTGGATGCATTTCGCCACATTTCATCGGTACTACGCTGAATGAAATCAACAATTCGAGCACGTCCGTCAATCAACGACGGCGCAGGCTGAACAAGTGTATCAACCGATTCAATCAGCAGGCCAACGTAGCGATAATACACACCCTTAAATAGCCCTTCATCACCTCCCTCGCCTTCATCACGGAAGACGGTTCCGTTCGACAAAGATGCAATCGCAACTAACGCAGTGCGCATTGCCTCATTAAGCAATGAAAGCTCATCACCGTTGGTTGCAGTATATAATTCAACAGCAGCTCCAATATAGAGGCCTTGATTATAGGTAAACCTCCACTGCGAATCAACCTTCCCATCGCCCAGCCGATTAATCCCATCTTCGATGAATCCGTCATCTGTGCGTAATGTACGCTCGATCCAGCGGAATGCAGTCCAGGCACGCTCAAGATAACTCGATTCACCAGTAATGCGGTACAAACGGGCCCCAAGAATGGCGAGGGGCCCATTGGCAGGCGTGTTCTTGTAATACAGCTGCTGCTTACGCCATGCTAGGCTTTCACCCATGTCATCATTCCAACCATGCTCAATGACATGGTTCCAGATATCAATTGACGAACTTAGGTATTTCTGTTCTCCACAGGCCTCCCACATACGTAGCGTAGCCAAGGCGAACCACAACATGTCATCAAAATAGTCGTTGAACAGCGAATCGCCATTGCGATCAAGAATATTGCGCCATGTCTCTTTCGCCTGATTCAGTCTCATCGCGTCTCCGCAACGGCCGTAAGCATCCACTCGGCAATCGATAAGATGAGCCAGCCACCAGTAATTGAAAGTCTTATCATCATCCGCACATTTGAATGGATAGACATTATGCAGATATTGCGGCCACGGTGCACCGTAGAGCAAGCCAACGCTGTTCTGCAGCAGATCGGCATGCATCGGCCAGATTCCAGCGACACTTGTCTCATTCATCAGGCGCCCGCCTTTGCCAACAGCTGATCACCCTGCGTCTGAGCCTCCTTAAACGCCTCCCCAGCAGTCAGCTCATTAGACATGAACTTCTGTAAAGCTGGTGTGAGAGCCTTGCCCTCAACATCTGAATAACCAGAAACAAGCGGTCTGGTACGCGCATAGTCAAGCGTTTTTACAAACGCCGCATACTTGTCATTCTTGGTGAAATACTCATTATTAGAAGCTTCGCGATTCGCTGGGAACCAGCCGGAGATCTTCGCAAATTTCACACCGTTTTCTACGCTAGTAGACCACCATTTCATGAATTCCCATGCACCTTCAGACTGCTTTGCACCAGTCGGAATAACCAAGCCGAATCCTCCCATAATCGAGCTTTTATCTCCACCAGGGCCGGCCGGAGGTTCGGCAATAGCGTAGTTCAGCCCCTCGGCTTTATCAAGCGTCGGGATATCCCATGGCCCCGTCAGTTTCATTGCGGCATCACCTGCTGCGAATACATCATTGGTATCGGCAAATCCGTTGACGTATACCCCTGCGTCAAGCATACTTTTCCAAAAATTCAAAACCTCAAGACCAGAACTGCTATTGTATGCAGTTTTCTTACCATCCGCGCTCAGCAGCTCGCCTCCAGCCTGCCACAGCCACATATTGAATAGACCCGGATCATTAAGCAGAAATCCAGCCCGCGAAAGCTTGCCCGAATCATCTTTTATTGTCAGCTTCTTAGCAACTTCAAGCAGCTCATCCCAAGTAGTTGGAGGAGTGGCGCCTGCCTGATTAAACAAATCCGCGTTGTAAGCCAACGAACGCACATCTACAAGCAGAGGAAGACCATACAACTTGCCGCCCGACTCCATCTCGGCGATCGCCTGAGGATAGAACGCATCCAGATCAATAGCGTCCTTTTTAACAAACTCATCGATCGCCTGCACCGCCCCTTTGGGCGCATATAGCGCAGTTTGATATCGATCCCACATCACCAGATCAGGCACCTGCCCACTCGCAATAGCAGTAAGCAGCTTTTGCTCCACCTGTTCCTGTGCAACGTAGGAAACCTCATATTTCGACTGCGATTTATTGAAGGCTGCCGTCATTTGATTGATCTGGTCAACCTGATCGCCAGACCATGATCCCCACATAGTTACGATCTGCTTACCGCCAGATCCCGTACTCTGATTCGCCGGAGATGACCCACAGCCCGCAAAAAGGAGAGACCCCGCCAAAGCCAATGACGCAACTTGAATGAAACGCGACTGTCTTCCTGTCATAATGTGTATTCCTTTCTATTGTGATGACCCGGCACGTCTTTGTGACGAACGGTGTCAAAAATTTGTTTATTAGCCCCAATTGATAAACTACAAATATCTGACACCGATAAACCCGATGTCAGCAGTTATTTTTTCGTTACCGCCCTCATGCCATGCACGAGTCACGGATCTATTTGCCTCCCGTATGCGCAATCCCCTCGACGATCCACCGCTGCGAAAAAAGGAACAACAGCAAAACCGGGAGCATGGTCACCACTGTGCCAGCCATCAGAGGGCCATAATCAGTGCTGTAATTATTGGTAAAACCCGCTAGCCCAACTTGAACAGTCATCATCTTCGGATCGTTAAGCACAATCAGCGGCCATAGAAAGTTGTTCCAACCCGACTGGAACGTAAGTAATCCAAGGACAGCTAAACCCGATTTAGCCAATGGTAAGTAGATTCTGAGAAATATTTGAAGCTCTCCCGCCCCATCGACACGCGCCGCTTCACCTAGCTCATCAGGTATCGACTCAAAAAATTGCTTCATAAAAAAGACCGCGAATGCGCCAGCCGCACCGGGCAGTATTACAGCCCAGTACGTATTGATAAGGCCCATGCCCCCATGTCCGCTGATGTCGTTGCCACCAATCAACGGTATTTGGCGCAATACCAAGAAAGTAGGGATCATAGTGACGATACTCGGAATCATCATCGATGCAAGATACACTAGAAACACGGCACGACGACCGCGGAATTCAAGTTTAGCAAGCGCATACCCCGCCATTGATCCAAGAAACAGGTTGCATACCACACCACCAACCGCAACGATCAATGTATTCACGAAATAGCGAGCGAACGGCACCGTGGTAAATACCTGGATATAGTTATCAAGAGTTGGCGACCGTGGAATAAACGACAGCGCATCACGCAGAATCTCTCCAGCAGGTTTGAACGATGTGGCCAGAGTCCACAACAACGGAGCAACAGTCACAACGCTGATAACACACACTGCAATCCACCACACAAACGAACCGATCATGCGACGAGTTACCATCGTACTCATGGAGTGACAATGTCTGGTCACGATTCCTCCTTGTTGGTGATACGCATATTGATAAGCGAAAACACAAAAATTATTGCGAACAATACAAAAGACAGAGCCGACGCATATCCCATCCGCAATGCTCCGAAGCCACGGTCGTAGATGTAGTAGACGACAGTAACAGTGGAATTACCCGGGCCACCTTTAGTGAGAATGTAGGCCTGATCAAACACTTGGAACGCACTGATGATCAGTTGCGTGGTAACAAGAAACAAAGTAGGGCGAATACTGGGCAAGACAACGTGCCAAAACACTTGGAATGCGTTTGCGCCGTCCAAGCGAGCTGCTTCGCGCAAGTTATTAGGCACACCTTGTAATCCGCCAAGAAAAATGATCATGTTAGTGCCAAAGCCAGCCCACACATTCATGATCACGATTGCAATCATCGCCCAGTGCGAGTCATATAGCCAAGCCGGCCCCTGAATACCGAACCAACCGAGCGCAGCATTGAGCAAACCTTTCTGAGGATTAAGCACCCAATACCAGATCGTTGCAGTCGCCACCGTAGAGGAGACGACCGGCACATAAAAGAGCGTACGAAACAATTTAGCAATACGCACATTCCGATTAAGCAGAAGAGCAGCGCCCAAAGCCACGATCAGGCCAAGCGGCACGAACAACAGCGTATAAAATACCGTATTCCTGATGGCAGTCCAAAAAAAAGGGTCCCGCACGATTTCAGCATAATTGGATAATCCAATCCATCGTGGAGATTGGACAATCGAGTAGTCAGTCAAACTCACGACCGCAGCAACCATAAACGGCACTACTGTGAACAACACGAACAACACACCAGGAATAAAAAGAAACAGCCAAGCAGCCCGCCTTTGATGTCTCGACAACGCGCCATCACGATCTTTAGCGACCACCAATAGTTTTCGATGATTCTGGTTCCGCCGCTGTCTATCCGGCATACCATCTTCGACGACTCCCACGATGCCTCCTTGTCACCTCATTGTGAATTTAATTATATTATTAAAATGATTATATATCAAATATATATAATATGTATACTTAATTACGGCGTGTCGCACGGCATCTTCATGACACATTTTTTATCTAAAACACATCGTCATCAAGATGCCCACAAACAACTCGACAATACATAAACCCAAGCACGCGGACAAAATGCGGGCCCATCGATGTATAATCTCAGCCCAGCCATCGGCAAAAAGACTGCTCTGACATAAAAAAACAAAGGGCCGCCACATTACATGCAGCAACCCTTTGGATTCAATCTCTATACAGCGCCTCAGCCGCTCGCTTATTCGGCAACGCCGCCCACGCGCCGGCGCACGAACGCGTCAAGCGTCGCGGCGGTCACGCCGTCATAGGAATCGATCGACGCGAACTGCGGGCCGTTCGAGGTGTCGGTCTGGATGTAGCCGGTCTGCGCGATCGTGGTGGCGCCGGACGCGGCAGCGGAGGTCAGGCCGCTCATCGAATCCTCAAGCGCCACGCAATAGGCCATGTCTTCGGGAGCGACGCCGATCAGCTTCGCCGCAGCCAGATACGGAGCCGGCGAGGGCTTCTTCTCCACATCGTCGTCACCGCAGACGAATCCGGCGAAAGCGCCCTCCGGAGCCTGATCCACCAATCCCTGCGCCAGATGGCGCGGCGACGTGGTGACCAGCACCGAGGGAACGCCCGCCTCCACCAGTGAGCGCAGCACGTCGGTCACGCCGGCGATCCACGGCATATGCGCGGCTTCGGCGCGCGCCACGTAGTCGATCATGCCCTTGCCGATCTCATCGACCGACAGCTGGCAACCGTGATCCACCATGCGCTGGGCCACCTGCGGCACGGGGGTGCCGGAGCCGGCCCATGCGAGATCCTGATCCCAGTATCCGCCGTGAGCGGCGGCGATCTCCATCTCGCCGGCATGCCAGTAGGGCTCCGAGTCGATCAGCGTACCGTCCATATCCCAGAACACGACTTTGAGCATCATGCGGGCACCTTTCTCATTCGCGCTCATTCGCAATGGTTCGCAATGGTTCGCAATGGTCGCAATGATTCGCACTGCTTACCGGAATTGCGCTGGCTCTATCTCATCAAACCTCACGGACGAACGGCACAGGCGGACGGTGCGAGCAAGCCCCACGGACGAGCCATCCGGGCACAGGCAAGCGCCGCAACCCCGCGATCCGCCTCAACCGCCCGCACACCCGGCCGCTCAGTCTTCGGTCACTCGTCGACCACCACGAGATCCGTGTCCATATCGCCGAGATCGTCGCGAGACGCGGTGATCTGCAACGGCTTGTTGCTGCCCCGGCGCCACACGCGGTAGAACCGCGAACGTGCCTGACGCACCTCGACCACTTCGCCGTCGATGCCGGCCTCGAACACGCTGTTGCCTTCGAGGCGCCGGCGCAGGTGCCTGTTCTGCCGCCGCAGCTGCCGGTTCTCCTCCTGCAGGGAGAGAATGCGCGTGACGCCGGCCAGATTGATGCCCTCATCCTGGCTCAGCCGCTGCGCCTGCGTCAGCCGATCGATATCGCGCAGCGTGTATCG
The DNA here is from genome assembly GCF_001042635.1 of Bifidobacterium scardovii JCM 12489 = DSM 13734. Lineage (NCBI taxonomy): Bacteria > Bacillati > Actinomycetota > Actinomycetes > Bifidobacteriales > Bifidobacteriaceae > Bifidobacterium > Bifidobacterium scardovii. The sequence goes on from NZ_AP012331.1 coordinate 3,016,233, forward strand.
ACGTGCCCCTCCTTCGGTGCGCCTCGGCACGACCAGCCCAAGACGGTCGTACTGGCGGAGCGTCTGCGGGTGGATTCCCGCCAACTGCGCCGCCTGGCCGACCGTGAACACCGACATCTCCACATTGAGACCCAGCGCATCGACGGCATCGAGATCGGCCTGACCGGAGACAAGCGCGGCGGCACATGCCGTGTATGCCCGTCTGATCTCCTGTGCAATCCTCGCCATAGCGCTCATCCCCTTTCATAAGCATGCATGTCATTAATGATTAATGAGGGCGGATGGGATCGCATATCCCGTATGCGACCCCATCCGCCCATATTCCATGGTTCCCGGATTGCCCCGGGAACCATGCGGGGCATCGCCCCGTAGCCGTAGCGTCAGCCAGCCGTGGCGTCTCAGCCGCGTTCGCCGGCGATCGCGTCGGCGAAATCACCGGAGGCCTTGTCGAACTCCTTGGCGGCGTGCTTGAGCGCCAGCCCCGGCTTGGCCGGGATGCGGATCTGCACGCGGCCGACCAGGTCGCCCGTCGAGTTGCCCACATGCACGCCCTTGCCGGACACATGGACCTCGGCGCCGCTGGACGAGCCGGCAGGAACCTTGAAGGTGACGGTCTCGCCGTCAATGTCCTTCACCTCGACCTTCGCGCCGGACACGGCTTCATCCACGGTCACCGGCAGGTCCATGACCAGATCGTGCCCGCGCATGGCAAACTTCGGGTCCTCGGCCACGTTCACCGTCAGATACAGGTCGCCGGCCTTGCCACCGTTGCGGCCGGGCTTGCCCTTGCCGCCCAAGCGGATCTTCTGCCCTTCCTTGACTCCGGCGGGGATGTGGGTCTTGAACTTCTTGCCGCCCATGCTCAGGGACACGGTGGCGCCCTTGACCGCCTGACGGAACGTCAGATTGATCTTCGAGTTGCGGTCCTCGCCGTCTTCGGGCTTCGGCGCGGCCTGGTATTCGGAATACGGATCACCCCCGGCGTATCCGCCATATCCGCCGCCCTGCGTGCCGGCGCCGCCGCCGAACATCGAGAACAGATCGTTGAGATTCGGCTGGCCGCCGCCCGAGGTGCTGAACCGGATACGGGACCCGCCAGCGCCGCTGCCGCCGCCGAACATCGAGCCGAAAACGTCGGAGAAACCGGACGCGTCGAACCCGCCTGTACCGGACCCGCCGGCGAAGCGGGCGCCGCCCATGCCGAACTGGCGGATCGCGTCGTACTTCTGGCGCGTTTCCTTGTTGTTGAGCACGTCGTACGCCTCGGAGATGTCCTTGAACTTCTCCTCGGCCTCCTTGGTCTGGTTCAGATCGGGATGGTACTTGCGGGCCAGCTTGCGGTACGCCTTGGTGATTTCGGAGTCCGAGGCGTCTTTGGAGACACCGAGGACTTTGTAGAAGTCTTTGCTCAGCCATTCATTTTCAGCCATGAGTATCTCCTTTCAGTCATAAAGTGCATAAAGCCTTGTTCGAGATTCCGGCTCCCCCTTGTGTGAGGGGGAGCCGGAATGCCATCAGTTCTTCGGGGAGGCGACGACCACGCGGGCGGCGCGGATCACCCGGTCGCCGATGCGGTATCCGGCCTCGACCACCGTATCGACGGTGTCCTTCTCGGCCGCATCGTCCGGCTTGTGCAGGATCGCCTCATGCTTGGTGGGGTCGAACTCCTCGCCCTTCTCGCCGAACTTCTCGACGCCGAACTTCTCGAACGCCTTGTCGATCTTCGTGGACACGGCCTTGAAGGAGTCGTCCATCTCGCTGTGCTCGCGGATGCGGTCGATATCGTCGAGCGCCGGCAGCAGCGCGGTCAGCACGTCGATGATGCCGTGCTGGCGGAAACGCTCCTGCTCCTTCTGCGCGCGGTTGCGGTAGTTGATGAACTCCGCGCGCTCGCGCTGCAGGGCGTCGAGATACTCGGCAGCTTCCTTCTTCGCCTTGCCCAGAGGGGTCAGGGTATCGTCGGAGGAATCGGAGGATGCGGGGGCATCGGAGTCAGAGGACTTGGCGTCCGCCGAATCCGCAGCGGGCGCAGCCGCGTCGGCCGTCTGCCCGGCTCCGGACCCGCCGTTCCCGGCAGTCCCCTGATCGGCGGAACCCGCGGCGGGGTCGGACCCGCCGGCAGGGCCGGCCTGCCCAGCGGACAGATCGTCCGCGTTGGGCAGGTCGTTCAGGTAATCATCCTTGTTGAAGTCGGACATGATTACTTGTTGTCCTTGTCGTCATCGTCCACGACCTCGGCGTCCACCACGTCGTCGTCGCCACCGTTGGAGGCGGTCCCCGACGCACCGGCGCCAGCGGCACCCGCGGCACCGGCCGCTTCAGCCGCGCCCTGCTGGGCGTACAGCGCCTCGCCGATCTTCTGCGCGGAGGTCATCAGCTCGCTCTGCGCGGTCTTGATCGCCTCGATATCCTCGCCCTTCAGGGCCTCCTTCAGAACGTTCACCTTGTCGGTGACCTCCTTGGCGACCTCGTCGGAGACCTTGTCCTTGTTGTCGTTGACCAGCTTCTCGGTCTGGTAGGCGAACGCCTCGGCCTGGTTGCGGGTCTCCGCGTCCTCCTTGCGCTTCTTGTCCTCGGCCTCGTGGGCTTCGGCCTCCTTGACCATGCGGTCGATCTCGTCCTTCGGCAGGCCCGAGCCGCCGGTGATCGTCATCGACTGCTCCTTGCCGGTGCCCTTGTCCTTGGCGGACACGTGCACGATGCCGTTGGCGTCGATGTCGAAGGTGACCTCGATCTGCGGGACGCCACGCGGAGCCGGCGCGATGCCGGTCAGCTCGAAGGTGCCCAGCGGCTTGTTGTCGCGGGCGAACTCGCGCTCGCCCTGATAGACCTGGATCAGCACGGACGGCTGGTTGTCCTCGGCGGTCGAGAAGACCTCGGAACGCTTGGTCGGAATCGCGGTGTTGCGGTCGATGAGCTTGGTCATGATGCCGCCCTTGGTCTCGATGCCCAGAGACAGCGGGGTCACGTCGATCAGCAGGACGTCCTTGCGGTCGCCCTTGATGACGCCGGACTGCACGGCGGCGCCGACGGCCACGACCTCGTCCGGGTTCACGGACTGGTTGGCTTCCTTACCGCCGGTCAGCTCCTTGACGAGCTCCTTGACGGCGGGCATACGGGTCGAGCCACCGACGAGCACGACGTGGTCGATGTCGCTCACGGAGATGCCGGCATCGCGCAGCACGTTGTTGAACGGCGTGCGGCAGCGGCCCAGCAGGTCCGAGGTCATCTCCTCGAAGTGCGCACGGGTCAGGGTCTCGTCGAGGTGCACCGGGGTGCCGTCGGGGGTCATGGCCAGGTACTGCATGTTGATGGAGGTCGAGGTGGACGAGGACAGTTCCTTCTTCGCCTGCTCGGCGGCTTCCTTCAGACGCTGCAACGCGATCTTGTCCTTGGACAGGTCGACGCCGTACTTGTTCTTGACTTCGCCGACGAGCCAGTCGATGACCTTCTGATCCCAGTCGTCGCCACCGAGGTGGTTGTCGCCGTTGGTGGCCTGCACCTGGATGGTGGAGAAGCCGTCATCGTCCTTGCCGATCTCCAGCAGCGACACATCGAAGGTGCCGCCACCCAGATCGAAGACCAGGATGCGCTCGTCTTCCTTGCCCTTCTCGAGGCCGTACGCCAGAGCGGCGGCGGTCGGCTCGTTGATGATGCGCAGGACGTTCAGACCGGCGATCTTGCCGGCGTCCTTGGTCGCCTGACGCTGGGCGTCGTTGAAGTACGCCGGGCAGGTGATGACCGCGTCGGTCACCGGCTCGCCGAGGTACGCCTCGGCGTCCCTCTTCAGCTTCATGAGGACCTGCGCGGAGATCTCCTGCGGGGTCCACTTCTTGCCGTCGATCTCGACGGTCCAGTCAGTGCCCATGTGGCGCTTGACGGAGCTGATCGTGCGATCGACGTTCGTCACGGCCTGACGCTTCGCGACCTCGCCGACCAGGATCTCGCCGGACTTGCTGAACGCCACCACCGACGGGGTGGTGCGCATGCCTTCGGCGTTGACGATGACGGTGGGCTCGCCGCCTTCCAGCGTTGCGATGCAGGAATTGGTGGTTCCCAGATCAATACCAACTGCACGTGCCATAATGTGTGCTCCTTACCTGAAGTATTCGTTTACGTTGCTCGCTCAAGTCTCGGAACACCCGGACATGCCGCCCGGATTCCTCGTCTCGAGGTTGCCCTCGTTTTGTCTTCCAAAACTTGAGCCTACACTACTCAACTTTCGAATGCAAACTTTTATTCCCGCTTCTTTGAAATTTTTTTGGGCAAGCCGGACACCCCTCTTCACGACGAACAGGGCCGCAGCCCTCTCCCGATAAACGGGAGGGAACTGCGGCCCTGATCCTTACTCGTACCGTGATGCGCCCAGTGGCACTCTCAGCGCAACGCGGTCACGGTTATCGGCGCACGCTCCTGCCGGAGCGCACGCGGGTCATTCAGCGGCGAGCCTTGGCGAACTTGATGCCCAGCGCGGCGCAGCCGAGGGCCACCGCCAGTAGAGCGACGGCGATCACCGCGGCGCCGGTCCTGCCCAGCGGAGCCGCCGGCTTCTGCACCTGGCCTTCGGCCACGGTGCCCGAAGCGGAATCCTTGCCCTGCTCGCCGTTCTGACCGGCGCCGGGCTTCTTGTCGACGGTGCCCGAGGCTGCCGGGAAATCGACCGACGCGGTCTTGCCGGACTGGCGGCCGGTGACGGTCAGCGTGTAGGAGGCCCCTTCAGCGGGCTGGAAGTCGCCGAACGAGATGCCGGTGGTCTCGCCGGTAGCGACCCTTACGCCGGAGACCGGGGTGTCGGAGTTGGACGCGGCGACGACCTTGCCGGACGCCTTGTCCTTGAGCTCGTAGGAGATCACCGCGTCGCCGTTGAAGCCGTTGAGCTCGGCGGAATACGTACCGTCATCGGCCTTCTTGACCGCGACCGTGCCGTCGTTGGACAGCGCCTTCTGCGCATCGGTGTCGGCCGCAAGCCCCAGCGCATACGCGATCGTGTAGAAGTTGTCGGTCTGGTCGGTCAGTCCGTCGACGCGGGACGCGCCCGGACCGGAGGCGGCGATGCGCAGCTGCGTGCCGGTGTGGCTCATGTTGCCCTGGGCCTTGCTCGCGTCCGCGGTGCCCTCGGTGTCGTTGCCGTCGGAGTACAGGTTGTCCTCGGACGTGCCGTAGGAGACGACCATGTTGCCGCCGTCCTTGGTCCTGAGCACGGTGCTCAGCGCGTAGGCCGGCTGGGACTCGACGATCTGGCTGGTGTGCGCGTGGTCGGCGGTCACGATGACCAGCGTGTCGCTCAGGTCGATCTTCTCCAGCGCGGCGGAGATGGCCTTGTCAAGGTCGTCGGTCTCGCCGATCTGGCCGCAGGCGTTGCCGTTGTGGTCCTGCTTGTCGATCGACGCGCCTTCGACTTGCAGGAAGAAGCCGTTCTGGCTCTTCGGATTGGCTTGCAGCAGGTCCAGCGCCTTCGAGGTCATGTCGGCCAGCGAGGCGGAGTTGCCGGAGGCGTTCTTGTTGCCCAGCCACTTCTCGTTGACGCTGCACTCGACCGGGTTCTCATCCTTGGCCGGGTCCTGCTTGGTGGCGACGGACGGGTTGTACTGCGTGGGCATGTTGCCGTCGCTCAGCAGGGCCAGCACCGGCTGTCCGTCCTTGTACTGCAGGCCCGAGAACGCGTCGACGTCGTTCTCCACGGTCTGGTAGCCACGCTCCTTGGCCTGATCCCACAGGGTCTTGCCGGCGTAGTCGCCGCCCTGGGCGGTCTGGCGGAAGTACTTGGAACCGCCGCCGATGGTCACGTCGGCGCGGGTGTCGAGCAGCTGCTCGGAGATGGAGCCGATGCCGCCGTTCTCCTTGAGCTGGCTGGCGAGGCAGTTCTTGGCCGCATTGCTGCTGGTGCCGTCGGTCTTGCCCTGCGGGCCGTAGCAGGAGCGCTCGGTGGAGTGCGATTCGAGCACGGCCGGCGTGGCGTCCTGAATTTCCGCGGTGGTCACGTTGCCGGTGGCGAGGCCTTTGGCCTTGGCCAGTTCGATCAGGTTGAGCTGCGGGTTGCCGTTGACGTCCACATCGACGGCGTTGTTGTAGGTCTTGGTGCCGGTGGCCCAGCCCGAACCGGATGCCGAGGAGTCGGTCACCGGGGTGATGGCGCCGGCGGTCTTGCCGCCGGCGAGGCTGCCGTAGGCGTTCTTCGCCATCAGGCTGTCGCCGCTGTTGGCGCCCAGCGAGAACGTGGTGTACTGGCCGGTGCCGGTCTCCACGGTGTTCAGGTTCGGCTGGCCGATCTTGTCAAGACCGTCGAACGATCCGTTGACGCCATGCAGATAGTCGCGGGCGACCGTGATCTCGGAGTCGCCCATGCCGTCTCCGATGAAAAGAATGACGTTCTTCGCCGTGGCGTTGCCATACACGCCCGCGATGCGCTGCGCACCGCCGTGCTGGGCCAGTTCGGCGACGCCCTTGCCGTCCTGGGCAAGAGCCATACCGGGGAACGCCGCCATCACGGCGAGCGCTGCAACCGCTGCGGAAGCGGCCTTCAACTGATGTTTCACTGTGTTTCCTTCCACTCCTGGAACAATCGTCGGGACCATCAGGCCCGGCCCGGATCCTCCGCGCGACTGCGGGGATCCCGATCGCCTTTACGGTATGGCCGCAAGGAGTCCTGCAGTGGTAGTTCAGCGGTCATGCAGCGTAATTTCAGATGAACAGCGGACGAATCGGGTTCTGGGGGCCGAGGAGGAGCGAGGACGAGAAACATCGCCGGGAAAGGCATCCCTGCTACGCCGTGGATTCCCAAGCGAGATGCATCCGCCGCTTCCTGGCGCGCGTCTCTCACTCAGAGCTACCTCAGCGAGCCGAACCATCCAGCTTGCGGCACCGGCCCCTCTCCACGCACCTCCAGCAAGCCAGGCAGTCCATCCGATGGCAACAATCTCCCGATAAGAACCCGTCAATAAGCTCAAATAGCCGGCCTGTGGCGGGAATCTCTCGCTGAACGGTCTCAGCGAGAGATTCCCACCACCATCCGGCAGCGGCAGCACGCCAAGATCCCCCGGAACAAGACGTATCCACCACCTAGCGGCGGCAATAGCATGCCAGCAGCACCAGAGTCGGATCAATCGAGAGCATGCCCCACCATGCCGCCCTGTGTCGCACCGCCCGAGACACACCCACGCGCGCCGATGCGAGACAATGGTGCTACCGAACAATGCGCGGGGAGTGTTTCATGGCAGCTTCGATCTACGACGTGGCATCCAAGGCCGGGGTGTCCATCTCCACGGTGTCGCGCGCCTTTACGCGCCCGGAACTCGTGAGCAGCAAGACCCTCGACAAGGTGCTCGCCGCCGCCAACGATCTCGACTATTCGATCACACGCGCCGCCACCACCATGAAGACCGGCCAATCGTTCCGCATCGCCCTGCTGCTGAGCGACGCCGCCTCGACATGGTTCAACTCGTCGCTGATCGATGGCATCGATGTGGTGCTGCATCCCGCAGGCTATGATTTTTCGATCTACCGCGTCACCAACATCGAGGAGCGCAGGGAATTCTTCAGCACGCTGCCGGTCAAGAAAAATGTCGACGCCGTCATCACGGCCTCGTTCGGGCTTGACGCCAAGGAGAGCGAACGATTGGCCTCGATCGGCGTACCCATCGTCGGCATCAATCCGACTTCATACGAGGGGCTGGACGCTTCGATCGGCGTCGACGACCGCCGCGCCGCCACCTTGGCCGCCGACCACCTTATCTCGCTGGGGCATCGGCGCATCACCTACGTGCGGACCAATCCGGTCTCGTCGCTGCACTACAGCGCATTGCAACGCGAGGAAGGATTCTCAGACGCCTGCGATTCCAGCGCCGACCCAATCAATCTGCGCATCGTGACGCTGAGCGACGGCTCCGATTGCATTGACCTGGCCCTCACGGAGATCCTCGACGGAAAGGCGCAGCCAACCGCCATCGCCTGCCAGGAGGACAACATCGCCATGCGGCTGCTGTTCCGCCTGCGCCGCTACGGACTCGATGTTCCCAAGGACATCTCACTGACCGGATTCGACGACAGCACATATGCCGCCGATGCCGGACTGACCACGATCCATCAGGATCCCACCGCGATGGGCTCCGCCGCCGCGCGCAAGACGCTGTCGCTGCTTGCCGGCAACACCCCGGCCCCGGAGCACGATATCGTTCCGGCGCATCTGGTAATGAGATCTTCCACCGCCGCCCCGCGCGCGTAGGGACCGGCGCGCCCGCGCGGACAGAGGACGAAGCTCACTCAATCCCTTTCGAGCCGTCAGGGCTATTCGCGGCACGTATGTTCCCAATTCACGAGTTGTCGGTGCGCGACGCAGTAGTGGAACCGGTTGTTTGCCGGCTTTTTTGACCAAAAAGCAGCTTTACGGGAACATCTATCGACCTTCCCGCACCGACAACTCGAGTGTTATGCACAAGAACGATTCACCCTGGACCCTCATCTGCCCAACAACAGTCGCTCAACACCCTCGCCTATCACTTCTTTTTGCATACGCTTTCATATTGTGTTATATTGCTTTTGCAACTTAAAAATAAATATTCTGCATAGGGTTTCACAAAGGATGCGAAGCAGACTATCACGCAACAGGACAAGCCCCGCCCTCGCACCCAAGCAGGCACCCATGCCAGCATCCACCCCATGCAGCAGATACGAGACCTCTATGCGACGAAGCAACCGGCCCGCCGCAACAAAACCGCGAAGGAGCGAGAAATGAATAAGGCACAAGGAATCCTGCGCAGAATCAGCGCCATCACCGCGGTGATGGCCCTTGGCATCGGCGGCTTGGCCGCCTGCGGCAGCAGCAATGCCGATCCGGCCAAGGGCAAGGTCTACTACATCAACTCCAAGCCGGAGGTCGCCGACATCTGGCAGGACGTCGCCGACCAGTACACCAAGGAAACCGGCGTGGAGGTCATCGTCGAGACGGCAGCGGCCGGCACCCTAGATCAGACGCTGAAGAGCGAGCTCGCGAAATCCGAGGCTCCGACCCTGCTCACCATCAATGGCTTCGACTCCTACGCCCGCTACAAGTCCCACCTCGCCGACATCTCCGGAAGCGACGCGTACCAGCTGCTCACCGACGAGGGCAAGGTCTACGCGAACGGCGATGGCAAGGCCGTGTACACGATTCCGTTCGCCGCCGAATACTACGGCATGATCTACAACAAGAAGATCCTGAAGGACTACATCGCAAAGGACTATGCCGTCATCAACAGCGTCGACGACATCAAGGACTTCAAAACCTTCAAGAAGGTATGCGATTCGATGCAGGAACACAAGGACGATCTCGGCCTCGAAGGCGCCATCTCCAACGCCGGACTCGACGCCTCGGACACCTACCGCTTCGCGAGCCACCTGTCCCGCATCCCGCTGTTTTACGAATACAAGGACGCGGGCACCACCTTCGAACAGAACATCAAAGGCACGTATCTGGATGACATGAAGAACATCTGGGATCTGTATCTCAAAGACTCCACCGTGCAACCGACCGAGCTATCCAGCAAAACCTACGAGGACTCCACCGCCGAATTCGCCACCGGTCAGACCGCGTTCTACCAGAACGGCGTCTGGTCCTACACGCAGATCAAGGACAACGACGTGGCGGACGAGAATCTCGGCATGCTGCCGCTGTACATCGGAGCTCCCGGCGAGTCGGCATACGGACCGGCTTCGATCTACGACGCCTCGTGGGGCGTGAACAAGGATTCCAGCGACAAGGACAAGCAGGCCACGCTCGACTTCCTCAAGTGGCTGGTCAACAGCGATGAGGGCAAGAAGGCCCTGAGCCAGGATATGGGCTTCTCCGCGCCGTACACCACGTTCGGCAAGGACGATCAGCCAAACAACCCGCTGATTACCGCCGCGCTCGAATATCAGGAGAAGAACATTCCGTTCATCCGGTCCTTCGCCCTGCCTTCCGGCCATTGGGGCGACGAATTGGCCAACGCGCTGCTCGACTACACGCAGGGCGCCTCCGACTGGAGCACGGTCAAGAAGGCATACGTCGACAACTGGTCCTCGGAATGGCAGAACAACAAGGAAACGAACGGATCCTTGCCCGAATCCCAGCCGTTCAAGGGATGAGCCGCACTCTCCCCAGGGGGTGCGGATGTTTTTTGGACGGCTAGGCGGCCATTCCAAAGTGTTTGCGGTATTGCACGGGGCTCATCCATCCCCGTGACTTCTTGATCCTTGCCTCATTGTAGTGGGTCAGGTATGCGGTCAGTCGTCCGCGGAACTCGTCGTAGTCCACGTCCTTCCAGTCGCGCCCGTAATAGTACGTATCGTATCGCAGAGATCTTCTCGCTCTAAAACAGCTTATGCGAGCAATGGCCATGAGACACCAACGGAGGAGCTTGGTTGTTCGCGCGTCACTTGGCGTCACTTGGCGTCTCCTCACCATCATCACAGCCTCACTGCATCTCCAACCCGAGTTATCGATGCACGGATCAGCCGGCAGGACCGCGAACCTCACCATCATTGACGCAAACCGGTCTGCAACCGGCCCCGCTACTACCCCACGCACCGACAACTCGCGTATCGACGTCAAACCCGCCACCATCGCCATTACCGGCATCACCGATAAATACGCGCCGCCCGCCCTCTCCACAGAGACGCCGCAAGACACCCCGCCTAAATCACGATCTGTCCGAAACGCCCCGCTACCGGAGCCACGCCGTTGCGGCTCCCACAGCAACCAATAACGCGTTTGCACCACAGCAACCGGCAAGACGCGATACACTTGAAAAACCAACATGTAAACCTATACATATCGGGGGGATATTCCCATGGAAGCGAGCATCGCGCAGGTCGCCGCGGCAGCCGGCGTCTCCATCGCCACGGTGTCCCGCGCATTCGCGCGTCCCGACATGGTGTCGGAAAAGACCCGGACCAAGGTCTTCACCGCGGCCGATCAGCTGAACTACTCGATCTCACGGTCGGCGACCTCCATGAAGACGGGTCGCGCCTACCGCATCGCGCTGCTGGTCAGCGAGGACATCTCCACCTGGTTCAACTCCCAGCTGTTCTCCGGTCTGAACGACGTGCTGCACGACGACGGCTACGACATCTCGATCTACCCGGTCGTCACCCCCGAAGAGCGCAGCCGGTTCTTCACCGAGCTGCCCGTGCGCCGCAACGCCGACGCGGTGATCGTCTCGTCGTTCAACGTCAACCCCGACGAGGTGTCCCGCCTGCAAAGCGTGCACATCCCCATCGTCGGCGTGAACACGCCGTCTTCGGACGGCTATGACGCCACCGTCAGCATCGACGACCGCAACGGCATGCGCATGGTGGCCGAGCATCTGATCGCACTCGGCCACGAACGCATCGCATTCGTGAGGCACCGCCTGTCCCCCTCGATCCCGCACAGCGCCGACCTGCGCATCCAAGGGTTCAGGACGCCTGCCGTGGGGCGTCCCACCCGGTTATCCCCACGACCATCTACTACGACGAGGAGGTGGACGAGCCCTCCGACGATCTGCTGTCGCAGATCCTCGCCCTGAGGGAACGCCCGACCGCCGTATGCTGCGTCATGGATCTCATGGCGATCCCCCTGTACTTCACCATGATCCGATACGGCATGCATGTGCCGCGCGACATCTCGCTGACCGGCTTCGACGACTCGACCTACGCCAAGGAGAGCGGCCTGACGACCATGCGGCAGGATCCCGCCGAACTGGGCCGCTGCGTCGCCGCGAAAACGCTGGCCCTGATCGAGGGGGAGACGCTCGAGCGCCCCCACGAGCTGCTGGCCACCCGTCTGATCATCAGAAACAGCACGTCGTCGATCGAAGAGCCGGCTCTGGACTGACGGGCGGCACGGCACGCAAAAGCGGCCATGGCGTTTGCCATGGCCGCTTCATCGTCACGCCGCAAGCGCAGGGCCCGTTACACGGCGCCGGCCTGCGGCGATGTCACGTTCAGGACAGCGGGTCTTCCGGGGGAAGCATGCCGGAGGACTGCTCGTACGCCTCCCACAGGGTCTTCCACGTGCCGGCGAGGGCCTGGACCACCGCGTCCCACTTGTCAGTGCCCTGCGTGTACTCGACGAGCGCGTTGGACACGTTGTCGATCCACTGCTGGCCGGGGATGTTGGCGGAGTACACGGCCTTCTTGCCCTTGTCGGTCCACTCCTTGGCGGCCGCGACCAGCGGGTTGGCCGGCTGGTCGTCGTCTCCGAACGAGGTGAACGGAGCGGCGAAGCCCATTTCCTTGGCGATCGCGTTCTTGCCGGTGTCGGAGGTCACCATCCACTTGATGAAGTCGAGCGAGGCCTGCTTGTCCTCGTCGGAGGCGTTCTTGTTGATGGCCCAGTTGGCGTCGTACACCGCGGCGGGACCGTAATCCTCCTCGCCCGGGTTGCCCATGTAGTACGGCAGCATGCCGAGGTCATCGTCGGCCACGTCGTTGTCCTTGATCTGGCTGTACGCCCACACGCCGTTCGGGTAGAACGCGACGGTGCCGGTGGAGAACTCGGCGGTGGAGTCCTCATAGGTGCCGGAGCCGATCAGGGACGCCTCGGTCGGGCTGTCCTTGACCATCGTGTCCCACAGGTCCTTGTAGTGGTCCATGTACTTGCCGGTGATGTCGAGCGAGAACGTCTTGCCCAGATCCTTGAGCTCGTAGAACAGCGGGATGCGGTCCATGTGCGCGGCGAAGCGGTAGTTGTCGGAGGCGTCGAGGCCCGGAGTGGAGAACGCGCCGTCGAGGCCGAGGTCGTCCTTGTGCTCCTGCATGCTGTCGGCGACCTTCTTGAGCACATCCCAGCTGGTGATGTCATCGGCCGACTTGATGACCGAGTAGCTCTTCTTCGCGTACTCGTTGACGATCTTCTTGTTGTAGATGATGCCGTACCACTCGGCCGCGTACGGGATCGTGTACGCGGTGTCGCCGTCCTTGAACGAGTAGCTCTTGCCCTCGTCGGTCAGCAGCTTGTAGGCTTCGGAATCCTGGACCGGCTCGAGGTAGTCCTTGAACTTCGCGTACTGATCGAAACCAGCCAGATTGAACATGGAGGGGCCGTCCTTCTTGGACAGCTCGGAGGTCAGCGTCTGGTTGCTGGTGCCGGAGGCCGCGGTCTGGATGTCGACCGAGACGCCGGTTTCGTCGGTGTAGGCATCGGCCAGCTCCTGCAGCTGATCGACGATTTCGGGCTTGGTGTTCAGGAAGTAGACCTTCCCCTTGCTGGCATCCGCAGTGCTGCTGCCGCATGCGGACAGCGCAGTGATGCTCATAGCGAGTACGGCTCCTGTGGCGATGATCTTCTGAGCTGACTTCATCGTTCGCTCCTTGGCTCCTCTGCGCGGTTGTGTGAAACCGCATCTTCCTAATTCCTGTTGCGACGACTGCCTTTCAGCACTTCGTCGTACCGTGATGCAAACTCATACATATTGGAATTGTTTGCATTGCCGATAATCATACCATAGATTTTGCAAACTTATACATTCGACGTGTCGAACCGGTTCTACTCTATATTTTCGCACAAGATACAAGGTAGAATGAACCGAGACAGGCCGGGATCACTTGGGGACGGAACGGCCGCAGCCGCCACGCAAGCATGAGGAGCACGCCATGGAAGCGAGAATCGCGCAGGTCGCCGTCAAGGCCGGCGTCTCCATCGCCACCGTGTCGCGCGCGTTCGCCAAGCCGGATCTGGTCTCCGAGAAGACCCGCAAGCGCGTGTACGCCGCCGCGGAGGCGCTCAACTATTCGATTTCGCGGTCGGCCACCGCGATGAAGACCGGCCGATCGTTCCGCATCGCCCTGCTGATCAGCGAGGACATCTCGACGTGGTTCAACGCCAATCTGTTCTCCGGACTGAACGCCACGCTCGGCGCCGCCGGATACGACATCGTCATCTACCAGATCGAGACCCCGCAGGAGCGCCGAAGCTTTTTCTCCACGCTGCCCGTGCGGCGCAACGCCGACGCGGTGATCGTCTCGTCGTTCGCCATCGAACCGAACGAAACGCAGCGCCTGCGCAGCATCCATGTGCCGATCATCGGCATCAACCCGCCCTCCGCGGAAGCCTGCGACGCCTCGATCGGCATCGACGACCGCGCCGGCATGCGCGAGATGACCGAATACCTGCTGGCGCTGGGCCACACCGACATCGCCTACGTCAGCCCGATCATCACCACCAAGCTCTCGCACAGCGCCGAGGCCCGGGCATTGGGGTTCCACGACGCCTGCGACGGCGCCGGCACGCCGGTGCGGGCGCGCGAGCTGTTCTTCGACGAGCGGTCCGATCACCCGATGGAGCGGATGGCCGGCCAGCTGGTCTCCCTCGGGCCGGACATGCCCACGGCACTGTGCTGCTACGCCGATATGTGCGCTCTGCCGCTCGCCTTCGCGCTGACCCGCCACGGCATCGCCGTCCCGGAGCGGGTATCGCTGACCGGGTTCGACGACGCGACGTACGCCGAGCAGTACGGATTGACGACCATGCGGCAGGATCCGCGCGCGCTCGGCGAGATCGCCGCCCGGAAGGCGCTGGACCTGATCGATGGGGACGCGCCGGACGAGCCGCACGGGCTGGCCGACCTGCAGCTGATCCCGCGCCTGACGACGGGGCCGCTCGCCCGGTGAGCCCGCGCGGCCAGTGACCCCACCAGCGGCGGCGCGCCAAGAAGCCCCCTCCCCAAAAAACAAGGGGCGGCCACGCGGCGCCATTCCGGCCGCGCGGCCACCCCTCAGATCATCGCCGCCCGATCCCCGATCACGGGGAACGAACGCCGCCATGTCACCAGGTGAAGTCGGTCTGCCCGGGCAGCATGCCCTGCGACTTCTCGCTGGCGGCCCACTCGGACTTCCAGCCGTCGACGATGGCGCTCTTGACGCCGTCCCATTCGCCGGTGCCCTGCGCGTACTCGAGCAGCGCGTTGGCGATGCCGTTCTGCCAGTTCTGGTCGGGCACGTCCACGCTGCGCATGTACTTCTTGCCCTTGTCCTCCCAGCTCTTGGCCGCCTTCACCAGCGGGTTGTCGGGCTGGTCGTCGTCGCCGAAGGTGGTGAACGGCACCGCGAAGCCCATGTCCTTGGACATGATCTCCTTGCCCTTGTCGGAGGTCACCATCCACTTGATGAAGTCGAGCGAGGCCTGCTGATCGGCCTTGCTGGCGTTCTTGTTGATGCCCCAGGTCGCCTCGTACACGGTGGAGGGGCCGTAGTCCTCCTCGCCGTCGACGCCCATCCAGTAGGGCAGCATGCCCAGATCCTCGTCGGCCACCTCGTTGTCCTTGATCTGGCTGTACGCCCACACACCGTTCGGATAGAACGCCACATCGCCCAGCGCGAACTCCGACGTGCAGTCCTCGTAGTTCTTCGACCCGAGCATGGTGCGCTCGGTCGGGCTGTTGTTCATCTCCAGATCGAACAGGTCCTTGTAGTTGTCCAGATACGTGCCCTTGATCTCCTTCATGAAGGTGGTGTTGTTGTCACGGTATTCGAAGAAGATCGGCGGGCGGGTCATATGCGCCGCGAACCGGTAGGTGTCCGACGACTCGAGCCCCGGCGTGGCGAACGCCGCCTGGATGCCCAGATCGTCCTTGTGCTTGTTCATGTCCTCGACGACCTTCTTGAGCACGTCGTAGCCGGTGATGCCGTCGGCCGACTTGATGACCGCGTAGCTCTTCTTCGCGTACTCGTTGACGATCTTCTTGTTGTAGATGATGCCGTAGTACTCCACCGCATACGGGATCGTGTAGGAGTCGTCGCCGATCTTCTGCGAGTTGGCCTTGGCGTCGTCGTTGAGCAGACCGTAGACCTCGCTGTCCTGGATCGGCTCAAGGTACTTCTTGTAGCGGGCGAACGTGGCGTACCCAGCCGTGCTGAACATGGTCGGGGCGTTGTCCTTGGCCAGCTCGGACAGCAGCGTGGTGTCGTAGGTGCCCGACGAAGCGGTCTGCACGTCCACCTGCACGCCGGTCTCGTCGGTGTAGGCGTCGGCCAGCTCCTGCAGCTGATCGACCACCTCCGGCTTGCTGTTGAGCATGTAGACCTTGCCCTCGCTGTCCGAGGTGCCGGCGTTGTCGCTGCCGCAGCCGGCCAACGCACCAAGCCCCAGCGCAAGCACCGAAGCGGAAGCGATGATTTTCCTCACTGACGTCATCTTCACTCCTTGTTTTCTCCAGCGCGACACCCATGTCGCATGAACTTTCCTTTTCTCCGGCATCCGCGCGAGAAGCCTCGGACACCCGGCACTTCCAGCTCCGACTCCGGAATGTGCACACCTATAGCATAACATACTTTTTGCAAACTTATACATACTCATTTTTCAACGATTAAAGCGGTTCGAGAAATAGTCCGGTTTCCCGCCGAAAACACCGCGACACGCACCTTGATCCACCGCGACACGCGCATGGCGAACAGCCGCCGCATCCGGCGCCGGAGACACCGTGCAACAACCTGAGAACGTTTGCAGTATGATGGAGGCAACGGGTCACCCCCTAGCGAACCCGCGCACCACGCAACGCGCGCAGACGGCACCGGTGCGGCAAGGTGCGGCAACACATCAAGGAGATCGCATGGCGCAATCCGACATCCACGACGTGGCCAAGGCGGCCGGCGTGTCCATTTCCACGGTATCCCGCGCCTTCACGCGCCCCGAGCTCGTCTCCGACAAGACCCGGCGCAAGGTGCTGCAAGCCGCGGATCAGCTCGACTACAACATCTCCCGCTCCGCAGGCGCGCTCAAGATGGGGCAAACGTACCGCGTGGCGCTGCTCATGAACGAGGGGATCACCAGCTGGTTCAATGCGGCGACCCTGGCCGGCATCGAATCGGTGATGCACCCGGCCGGCTACGACATCTCCCTGTTCCAGCACATCGACACGGCGGAAACGCGGCGTGCGTTCTTCACCGAACTGCCGATCCGCCGCAACGTCGACGCCGTATTCGTCGCGTCCTTCGCGATCGATCCATACGAGGTGGAGCAGCTGGGCCGGGCCAACGTGCCGATCATCGGCATCAACACGCCCTCCTTCGAGGGATTTGACGCCTCGATCAGCATCGACGACGAGGAAGGCATGTTCCGGGCCACGCAGCACCTGATCAGCCTCGGCCACCGGCATATCGTCTATGTCTGCTCCGCCTCGGAGACCTCGATGAACGCCAGCATCGACGCGCGCGGCCGCGGCTTCGTGCGCGCCTGCAAGGCGTCCGCCCCCCAGCGCGATCTCGACTGGCAGGTGCTCACCGTGCAGCGCGGTCCCGGATTCATCGATGCGGCGCTGGCGGCGCTCATCGCCCTCGACCGGTTCCCGGACGCGATATGCTGCCAGATGGACATGCTCGCCATCCCCCTGATCATGCGGCTGCAGCGCTACGGCCACTACACGCCGAAGGACTATTCGATCATCGGGTTCGACGACAGCACCTATGCCAATGACGTGAACCTGACCACCATACGGCAGGACCCGGAGGCCATGGGGCAGGCCGCCGCGCGCAAGGCGCTGGACCTCATCGCGGGCCGCCCGCTGGATCTTGCGCACGAAACCGTCACCGGACAGCTCATATTGCGCGGCACCGACGCGGTGCACCAGCCCCGGTGACCGCCCCGGCGCACGGCCAGGCGCGGTCAGGCACGGCCGCCCGGATCAGCCGATGACGGCGAAACTCTGCGGGCCGAGCGCCACGGCATCACCGCGGATACACACGTCGCCCACGCTCAGCAGCACGCCCGGCCCCGCACCCGCAGCGGAACGCCTCGCCCATTGCGGCAGAGCGAACGACTCCTCGCCCCGACCGGGGTTCATCGCGACGATGACCCTATCCCCTGCATCGGCAGGCCCGCCGGCCCCGGCACCAGCGTCACCGACTTCGACGCCCGAGTCGCCGTATGCGGCGGCACCGTCAGAACGCCCCTTGGCCCCACGTTCATAGGCGAATAGCCGCCCGTGCTCCGGCGCCGCGATCACGTCGAAGCGCCCGCCAGCATCGAGCGCCCGGCGCCCGGCACGCACGGCGAGCACCGCACGCACCCAGTGGTACAGCGAATCGGCATCCCTCTTCTCCCCGGCAACGTCGGGGCTTCCGCCATCCTCGCCCACCGGCAGGTACAGGCGCCCGGCCGGCGCCGCGGAGAACCCGCGGTTCGGCGTATCGTCCCACTGCATCGGCGTACGGCTGCCCGTGCGCACATATCCTCCCTCCTTGGTGGGCAACGGCCGGTAGGGCATGCAGATCTCGTCGCCGTAGTAGAGGAACGGACAGCCGGGCATGGTCAGCAGCATGCCGTACGCCACCTTGAGTTCGCGCGCGGTCAGGCGCTGGCCCACGCGCAGCGTATCGTGGTTGCCGGTGATCAGGTCGAAGTAGCCGCCGAAGCGTTCGGCGTCCCGCAGCTGCATCAGGTACTGATCGAGAAAGCCCTTGATCGACGTCTCCGAATCGGCGTTGAAATAGCTGGCGTCGCCTTCCCGAACCAACGGGGTATCGGTGTTGCGCAGCAGTATGTTGTAGCCGTTCGGCCATCCGTCCCATCGCCAGTCGAGATAGAAGTCCATGTCGAACCCGGCCTGCATCGATTCGCCCGGCCGCCCCCATTCGGAGACGAAGGCCGCTTCGGGGAATTCCGGGCGGATTTTCGAGAACATATACTGCCAGGTGCGGATGGTGTACGGTTTGCCGCCGTCGTCATGCTTGACCAGGCTGTCCGCCATGTCCACGCGGAAACCGTCCGCCCCTCGGGAGAGCCAGAACCGCATCACATCGAGCATCGCATCGCAGGTCGCCAGCGCCTCGGGCCCGAGCGCACGCTTCTGCCAGGCGTGCTTCGGATGCGCAAACCCGTAGTTGAGCGCCGGCTGGCACTTGAAGAAGTTGAGGATATACGTGCCGTCCCGCTCCTCCTCGCCGCCGACGAACGGCAGGCCGTCGCCTCCCGAAATCCAGCAGTCGGTCCAGATATAGCGCTCGGAAAGGTCCTCCCCCGCGCCGGAAAGGTGCCGGTCGGCCGGATCGGCCCGCGCGCCGGCGCGGAACCAGGCGTGTTCCTCGCTGGTATGGCCGGGGACGAGATCGAGCAGCACATGCATGCCGCGTCGGTGCGCCGCATCGAACAGGGCGACCAGATCGTCGTTGGTGCCGTACCGCTCGGCGACGCGCGTATAGTCGCGCACGTCGTAGCCCGCGTCCTTGAACGGCGAGTCGTAGCAGGGGTTGATCCACAGCGCGTTGCATCCCAAGTCCTCGATGTAGTCGAGATGCCGGATGATGCCGGGCAGGTCGCCGATGCCGTCGCCGTTCGCGTCGGCGAAGCTCTGCGGATAGATCTCATAGAAACGTGCGCGTTCCAGCCATGCTGGGCGCCGGATGGCACCAGTCATCGTCGACCTTCTTTCGAACGGATATCATCATCATACGTTGGCAACCTGAGTGCGAACGCTGTCAACAACGTGCAAGATTCAAAAATAAATACTTTTAGAAAACAAAACGCCGACGCCACATTCTTATTTGCAGAAAATTTGCGTACGTTTGCAAAACTGCGTACACTGAATGCCGTCACCGCGACGCCCGCTCTTCGAAGCCGAACCCGGACGGCGCAGTCGCATGGGGCCCTCACCACCGGGCCCCGGAAGGAAGGAATCAACGATGATTGCACGATGGAACCGGAGGATCGCCGCGGCATTGGCATGCGCCGTGTCCGCCGGCCTGCTCACGGCCTGCGGTGCGGGCGGCGCAAGTAGCGCGGGTCCGAACTCAGATCAGGAGCGCATGACGCTCGTGGTCTGGGCCTCCCAGGAGGACCAGCTCAACGAGAATTCGTGGCTGCAGACCATGGAACGGCAGTTCGAACAGGATCACCCCGAGTACCGGATCACATGGAAGAATCAGGTCGTCGCCTCGGCCGACGCGGCCGCCATCGCCAAGCAGGACCCGACCGTCGCCGCCGACGTGTACACGTTCGCCAGCGACCAGCTGGGCACGCTGCTCGACGCCGGCGCCATCGGGCAGGTGAGCGATCCGAGCATGGCGCAGCTCAAGCGGCAGACCGAAGGCAACACCACGATGCTGCAGACCGTGACCGGCAAGGACGGCAACGCGTACGGCGTCCCCCTGGCCGGCAACACCTGGTTCATGTACTACCGCAAGAGCAGATTCACCGCGCAGGACCTCACCTCGCTGGACGCGATGCTCGCCAAGGGCAAGGTGTCGTTCCCCCTGACCAACTCATGGTATCTGCCCGCCTTCTACATCGGCGCAGGCGGCACGCTGTTCGGCGAGGACGGCACCGACGCGGCCTCGGGCGTGCGGTTCGGCGGCCAGACCGGCGCCGAGGTCACCGACTATCTGGTCGACCTGCGCAACAATCCGAACTTCGTCAACGACAAGAACGGCTCCGGCCTGGCCGGGCTCAAGAGCGGAGCCGTCGACGTGGTCTTCACCGGCAACTGGGATGCGGCCACCGTACGCGCGAATCTCGGCGACGACTGGGGCGTGGCCAAGCTGCCTTCATTCACGCTGAACGGCAGGCGGGTGCAGATGCGGGCATTCGCCGGATCGACCGTGTACGGGTGGAACCCGTACACCAGGCATCCGGTGGCGGCCGACCAGCTCGCCGCATTCCTGTCCGACACCGTCTCGCAGCGCAGGCACTACGAGATGCGATCGGTGATCCCCTCCGATTCCGGGCTCGCGTCCGACCCCGACATCGAGAAGGATGCCGTGGCGCAGGCCCAGATGGACACGATCGCCGACACCTCCGTCGTGCAGCCGTCCATCGCCGAGATGAGCAACTTCTGGGCGCCGTGCGAGAACTTCGGCAACTCCATCTACAACAACGAAGTCACCCATGACAACGCGGCGAAGCTCACCGAACAATGGATGGCCTCCTACAGAAACCTCCTGTAGAGCCGGCACCGAAAGAAGGATCATTTCATGGAAACCACCGTTTCGCCGCGCGCCACGCGCCGCGGCAAGGGCCGCCGGCCGGCGGGCCGCATCACGCCCTCGCGCTACACGCTGCGCGCCGCGGCATCCAGCGGCGACGCATTCACCCGATTGTCGTTCCTCGTGCTCGGCGCCGGCAATCTGGCCCGCAGGCAGATCGCCAAAGGACTGCTGTTCCTCGCCGTGGAAATCGCGTACCTCGCCTATATGGCCGTCTCCGGCGTTCCCTCGCTCACGACGCTCGCCACGCTGGGCTCGCGCACGCAGACCCGGCAAAAGATCGACGGATACTGGCACTACGACCCCGGCGACAATTCCGTGCTGCTCATGGTGTACGGCGTGGCCACGGTGTTCATCACCGTGCTGTTCGCCATCTTCTGGTCATATGCCGTACGCAGCGCCTACAAGGCGCAGCTGCTCGCCGCCGAGACCGGCGGGGCGCCCGGCTTCGGCGACGATCTTCGCGGCATCACCGACCGCAACGCCCAGATCTCGTTCATGTCGCTGCCGGTGCTCGGCATCCTCGCGTTCACCGTGTTGCCGACGCTGATCATGATGTGCATCGCATTCACCGATTACGACTCCGACCATGTGCTGCTGTTCGACTGGGTGGGGCTCAGGAACTTCACCCAGCTGTTCAGCGACACCGGCGAGATCAACGCCGCCCAGTTCGCCGGAGTGCTCACGTGGACGCTCGTGTGGGCGTTCTTCGCCACGTTCCTGAATTTCTTCCTCGGCCTGTTCCTCGCGATGGTCATCAACCGCCGCACCACCCGGCTCAAGGGATTCTGGCGCGCCATCTTCTCGCTGTCGATCGCGGTCCCGCAGTTCGTTTCGCTGCTGGTCATCAACCAAATGCTCCAGCCGGAGGGCGCCATCAACCGCCTGCTGGCCTCGTGGGGCTGGATCGACGCGCCGTTGCCGTTCTTCACCGACACGACGTGGGCGCGCGTGACCGTGATCGTCGTGAACCTGTGGATCGGCATACCGTTCACCATCATGCAGATCACCGGCATCCTGCAGAATATCCCGGCCGACCAGTACGAGGCCGCCCGGCTCGACGGCGCGAACTGGTGGCAGGTGTTCACCCGCATCACCATGCCGTATCTGGTGTTCGTGCTCACCCCGTACCTGATCACCACATTCACCGGGAACGTGAACAACTTCAACGTGATCTACCTGCTGTCCGGAGGCAGCCCGACGCCGGTCGGCGACACGGCCGGCAAGACCGACCTGCTCATCACCTGGCTGTACAAGCTCACCGTGGATCGCGGCGACTACAATCTCGGTGCCGTCATCGGCATCTTCACTTTCATCACGCTGGCCGCAGTCTCGCTGATCACCTACCGCAGCAGCGCTTCTTACAAGAACGAGGGAGGGTTCCGATGAACAGCACCACAGTCAGGAACGACGCCGCACCCGCAAGCACCGCGCCAAGCGGCAACCCATTGTGGCATGACCAGCGCAAGCGCCGCATCGCCGGCGACATCCTCAGCCACCTGCTTCTCGCCGCACTATCCGTCATCTGGGTGATCCCGATCGCCTGGGTGCTGCTGGAGAGCTTCAACAAGAATCCCGGTCCGTACAACGAGACGTTCTTCCCGGCCGAGTACACGCTCGACAACTACGTCAAGCTGTTCACCGACAACCATGTGCTCAACTTCCCGCGCATGTTCATGCACACGCTGGTCATCTCGATCGTCGTATGCGCGATCAGCGTGTTCTTCGTGCTGTGCGTCGCGTTCTGCCTGAGCCGCATGCGCTTCCGCTTCCGCAAGTCGTTCATGAACATCGTGCTTGTGCTCGGCATGTTCCCCGGCATCATGTCGGTGGTGGTGATCTACTTCATCCTCAAGTCCTTGGGGCTCACGCAGGGCGCCGGCGTCACCGTCGCGCTGATCCTCGTCTATTCCGCGGGCTCCGGCGCAGGGTTCTACGTGATGAAGGGGTATATGGACACCATCCCCATGTCGCTCGACGAGGCGGCCTATCTCGACGGCTGCACCCGCTGGCAGGTGTTCACCAAGGTCATCATCCCCGTATGCAAGCCGATGCTGGTCTACCAGGCGCTCACGTCGTTTCTGGGTCCGTGGCTCGACTTCGTGATGGCCAAGGCGATCGCCCGCACGCAGGACAACTACACGGTGGCGCTGGGCCTGTACCAGATGCTCAGCCGCGAATACCTCAACGAATGGTTCGCCCGTTTCGCGGCTGCCGCCGTAATCATCTCGGTGCCGATCGCGATCCTGTTCATCGTGATGCAGCGCTTCTATCAGGAGTCGATGAACGGCGCCATCAAGGGCTGAGTCCGCCAACCAGGGCGCCCCGGGCCATTGCCCAATATGGCCGGGGCGCACGACCAACACATTGCACACGACTCGAACATCCCGGACACCCGACACCACACCCCGGAAGGAACACCGCCATGGAGCAGCCAACCCCCGCATCGGCATCATCCGGCTGGACGCCGGCAGGCCAGGCCATGCCGTGCCCCGCCTATCCGATATACGCCGGCGACGATCTCGGCGCCTTCCCCGACGGCAACGGTACGACCTTCCGCGTGTGGGCGCCCACCGCCAGCGGAGGCGTGCTGCGACTGTTCGCCGTCGGCTCCCCCGGCGAGGCGTCCGGCGGAGCCGACGCCCCGACCGGCGTCCATGAGCTCGCGCCGGGCCCGAACGGCACATGGCTGGCACGATGCGACGGCGTCGGCCACGGCACCTACTACGACTATGTGGTGCGGTTCCCGGACGGCACCGCCACCCGAACCGCCGATCCATGGGCCCGCGCGGCCGGCGTGAACGGCCGGCGCAGCATGGTCGTCGACCTGCGACTGACCGATCCCGACGGATGGCCGGCCGACCGCCGCCCCGCCGTTCCCGCCAGCGAACTGGTGATCTGGGAGACACATATCGGCGATTTCAGCAACGATCCGCACAGCGGCGTCCCGGCGACGCACCGCGGCACCTACCTGGCCTTCACCGACGACTCCACCAGCGTGGACGGAACCGGGGAATACCCGACCTGCCTCGCGTATCTCAAGCGTCTCGGCGTCACCGCCGTGCAGATCATGCCGTTCTATGATTACGGCTCGGTGGACGAATCCGTCCCTCCCGGCGATCCGGGCCGCACCTACAACTGGGGGTACGACCCGCTCAACTACAACGTGCCCGAAGGATCGTACAGCACCGATCCGTTCAACGGCTCCACGCGCATCCGGGAATGCAAGCGGATGGTCCAATCGCTGCATCGCGCCGGCATCAAGGTGATCATGGACGTGGTCTACAACCACATGTTCGACAACGACAACTGGTTCGAGCGCATGATCCCCGGCTACGCGCTGCGCCGGCGCGCGGACGGCACGCTCTCCGACGGATCGGCCTGCGCCAACGACGTGGCCACCGAGCACCCGATGATGAGCAAGTACATCGTGGATTCGGTGGTCTATTGGGCGGCCGAATACCATATCGACGGCTTTCGGTTCGACCTGATGGGGCTGATCGACGTGGATACGATGAATGCAATCCGGGCGGCGCTCGACTCGTTGCCCGGCGGCGCATCGATACTCATGTACGGCGAGCCATGGGCGGCGCGCAAGACCGAACTCGAGCCGGGCACGATGGCGGCGGACAAGCGCGGGATGCCGTATCTGGACCCCCGCATCGGCGCATTCTGCGATGCCACGCGCGATGCGGTGCGCGGCCATGTCTTCCATCGACGGGAGCCCGGCTATCTGACCGGCGCGGCGGCCGATTATGCGCCCGATATCCGCCATGCAGCCGACGCCTGGCGCGGCACGCCCCATGAAACGGCCGGCGTGGCGCAGGTGATGCAATACGCATCCGCGCACGACGACCTGACCTTGTGGGACAAGCTGTGCGCGGCGATGCGGCGCATGCCGGCCGACGCCGACTACGCGGGAGAAGGCGCCGGCTCCGCCGATCTGCTGCGCGCGAACCGCCTGGCCGCCGGCATCGTGTTCGCCTCGGCCGGCACGCCGTTCATGCTGGGCGGCGAGGAATTCGCCCGCACCAAATATGGCGTATCCGATTCGTTCAACAGCCCGGCGCCGCTGAACCAATTGGATTGGCGGCGCACACGGCGGTTCGCGTCACTGGTCGATCACTATCGGGCACTGATCCAACTGCGCCGCGCCGATCCGGCTTACTTCGGCGGGGCGCGCATGGTGGTGCCGCGAACCGACGAGATCGTCGTGTTCCGCGTTGGAGGCGACTGCATAGCGATCAATCCGACCGGCAACGTGCAGTACCAGAGCACCGCCGATCTGGCAACACCCGCTCCATACGGCGAGGTGGCGGGAACCGCGCCGCATGCGTGGTCATGCGTCTACTGCTCCGAGGACCTCACCCCCGGCGAGACCGCTGACCGACGGCTGGAACTGCCCCCGTTCAGTTTCACCATATGGCGCCGCACGAGGGCACGGCGCGAGGCATGATCCGGTGCACGCCACCCGGCGCGCACCGCCCATATCACTTATAGCTAACCTATGGCAAGGAGAGCCGCATGAACGCGCACACGCAGACCCGGGGACTGTCCGTTTTCCGTCTCAAGGTGATCGGCGCGGCGCTGCTGGCATGCGAACCGGTCGGCGCGATGATGCTGCCGGCCGGAGCCGGCAGAGGCGCCATCGACCCCGCAAGCCTGAGCATGCCCGCCCTGACGCTCGCCGTGCTCTGCGAGGCCGTCTCATGGATAGCCGCGCCGATCTATGCCTGGCTGCTGACATGGGGATACGCCCGCACACGCAGCACATGGCATTATGCCCTGCGGCTGCTCGCTCTCGCCGCCGTCACGGAAGCGCCCTACGATCTGTCGACCTCGGGCCGGCCGGTCGACTGGCATTCGCAGAACCCGGTATTCGCGCTGGCGATCACGCTGGCCGCGCTGGCGCTGATCGACCAGTTCCGTGACCGGCCGCCCGCCGTGCGCCGGCTGGTTGTCGTAATCGTCACCGCCGCCGGCGTGGTCTGGATGGTCGTCGGCCGCATCGGGGTACGCCAGCAGATCATGAATCTTGGCGTCCTGATCCTGCTTTCGGCGATCATCTTCCATCTCGGTTCCAAACGGGAGAACACGATGATGCTGGGCGCCGCCGCAATCGGAGCGCTGTGCTGCATCACGCCCGCGTTCGGCGCCGCCATACTCCATTACCGCAACGGAGTTCCGGGGTATTCGCGGGCATGGGCGCGCGTCGCCTTCTACGCGCTCTACCCCGCGATGCTCCTGATCGCCGCCACGCTGCAGTGACGCCCCGGCTCCAGCCGCCGGCGGAATGCCATGAGGCATCGGCCGCACGGCGCGGTCTTGCGGATCGGGATGCCACGGCACAGCCATCATGCACCAATCCGCACAGCAAAACACCGTCGTATTGCAAACGATGTCAATACGCGGTATCTTCAGAATACATATGTTTGCCAATACCGTCGAAACACTGGCGCCGCGAAGTTGCAGCACGACGGGCACAGATGCACCGGCGCGCTGACGCACCACATCCAGTCAAGGAGAGCATCGATGAGCGAGATTGCCAACACAGTATCCGAGCACACCCCCGAAGCATCAACCAAACCCAATGACGCCAATACCGCAAGGACCGAAAGCCCCGAGCGGCTCGCCCGCCCGCTGATCCGGCTCTCCAAAGCCGCCGGCGTGTCGACGTCGTATATCGACCAGCTCGGAACCTACGTCGAGATCGACGACGACGTACTGGTCGACGTCCTCGGCGCGCTCGGGGTCGACGCGTCGAGCGACGAGGCGATCGACCGCTCGATCGCCGATATCGAAGAGCAAAACAGCAAACGTTTGCTGCCCCAGCAGACCATCGTCGCCGCGGCGGGGGCGCCCGCCACGGTAACCCTGCACTGCGGCGGGGACGAGAAGCCCTCCGCGGCCATCACCCTGGAGGACGGCACCGTGCTTCATGGCGCGCCGGGCGACATCCGCCCCGGGGATAACCCCACGGAACAGGTCCTTTCGCTGCCAACCGATCTGCCGATCGGCTACCACACGCTCAGCGTCGCCGCCGGCGAGCGCGAAGCCACCGCCACGCTGATGGTCGCCCCCGGGCGCATCCCGCTGCCCGAAGCCGTCGAGGAGCATCCGCGCTGGGGCTGGATGGCGCAGATGTATTCCATCCGGTCCAAGGATTCGTGGGGCGTCGGCGACTATGGCGACCTCAGGCGGCTGCTGGTCGATGCGGCCACCGAATCCGGCGCCGACTTCATGCTGATCAACCCGATCCACGCCGGCGCGCCGATCCCGCCGCTCGAGCCCTCCCCCTATCTGCCCGAGTCCCGCCGGTTCCTCAACGTCACGTACATCCGCCCCCAGGACATCGCCGAATACGGCGAGCTGAGCGACAGCGACCGCAGCCGCATCGCCGCGCTGCACGCCGCCGTGGCCCCCTGCAACGACGATCCGAATCCGCTGGACATCAATGAGGCCTGGTCCGCCAAGCGCCAGGCGCTGCGCATCATCTTCGACCACCCGCGTTCCGCCGAGCGCGAGGCCGCGTTCGCGCGGTTCAAGGAGCAGGCCGGCCCGGATCTCGACTCGTTCGCCACATGGTGCCTGGCCTTCGAGGTGTGGGGCGCGCCGTGGGAGCCGGACTCGTGGTTCGGCCGCACCGATCGCACGTCGCCCGAGGTCTCCGGTCTGGTGCGCGACCATCATGATCTGTTCGAGTTCAACCGCTGGCTGCAGTGGATCGCCGACGAGCAGGTGTCCTCGGCGCAGCGGGCCGCGAAGGACGCCGGCATGGCGCTGGGCCTGATGCAGGACATGGCCGTCGGCGTGCACGCACTGGGCGCCGACGTGTGGTGGAGCCCCGAGCGCTTCGCCGTCGGCAGCGTGACGGTCGGCTGCCCGCCGGACTTCTACAACCAGCAGGGGCAGGACTGGGGCCAGCCGCCGTTCAACCCGCGCTATCTGGAACGGACCGGCTACCGGGTGTACCGCGAGATGGTGCATTCGATGTTCGCGCACGCCGGCGCGGTGCGCATCGACCATGTGCTCGGCCTGTTCCGCCTGTGGTGGATCCCGCGGGGCAAGGGCGCGAAGGGCGGCGCCTACGTGACGTACAACCACGAGGCGATGATCGCCGTGCTGTCCATCGAGGCGACCCGCGCGAACGGCATGGTGATCGGCGAGGATCTGGGCACGGTGCCCGATTACGTGCGCCGCGTGCTGGCCGCGCACGGCGTGCTGGGCACCGACGTCGCATGGTTCGCCCGCGTCGACGATTCGCCGAACGCCGGCGACCCATACGCGCCGCCGAGCGACTACCGCCGGCAGGCGCTGGCCTCGGTGACCACGCACGATCTGCCGCCGACCGCGGGCTATCTGGAATTCGAGCACGTCCAGCTGCGCGAGAAGCTGCACCTGCTCACCGAACCGGTGGAGGAGTTCGCAAAATCGGCCGCCGCCGAGCGGCAGGCCATGCTGGACATGCTGGTGGAGGGCGGCTGGCTGGACGCCGAAGCGGCCGCGGACGTGCCCGCGCATGAGCAGTGCATCGTCGAGGCGATGCACGCCATGCTGACGGCCACGCCGTCCGTGCTACGCCAGGCCGCGATCGTGGACGGCACCGGCCAGCACGCCACGGTGAACCAGCCGGGCACCTCCGACCAGTATCCGAACTGGCGCATTCCGCTGGTCGACGCGGCCGGAGCCATCGTGCACACCGACGAGGTCTTCGCCAACCCGCGCGTGCTGTCGCTCGCCGCGGTCATGCGAGGCGAGCGCCGGGACTGAACGCCCCGCGCCGCTTGCGAACTGCGTTGCCGTTCGCAAGCGGCGTTGCCGCCCGCTCCCGGTGTCGTCATCCGGCGTCGCAACAGGCGGCAACGCCGGGGGGCGGCGCCCCAAACGGGCAGCGTCACGGACCCGCTGCGGTAGCGTTGGCGTCATGCGTATGATAACGTTGTCTTATCAGATCGTTGTTGTACCTTCAACGTGAGCGAGGACGCCATGACCAAAGCAAGCATTCAGGCGGTGGCCGCCGAGGCGGGGGTTTCGGTGTCGACGGTGTCGCGCACCTTCGCCAAGCCGGATCTCGTATTGCCCGAAACCCGTACCAGGGTGATGGCCGCAGCGCAGAAACTCGACTTCCAGGTCTCCCGGTCGGCGGCCGCGCTCAAGTCCGGGCAGTCCTTCCGCATCGCCCTGCTGCACTCGGACCGCATCAGCACATGGTTCAATGCCAACGTTTACGAGGGCCTCAATTCCGTATTCCATCCGGCCGGGTACGACCTGTCGCTGTACGGCATGCCCAATGCGCAGACCCGGCACGAGTTCTTCACCGACATGCCGGTGCGGCGCAACGTGGACGCGGTCATCGTGTGCTCCTTCGACATCGACCCGGATGAGGTCGGCCGCCTCAAGAACATCAACGTGCCGATCGTCGGCATCAACATCCCCTCGACCGACGGGTTCGACGCGTCGGTCAGCATCGACAACAAGCAGGCCATGCACATGGCCGTGGAGCACTTGGTATCACTCGGCCACCGCCGCATCGCCTTCGTGTACGGGGCGCCGGACGACTCGTCGCAGCTGCGCTTCAGCGCCGACGAGCGTCTGCGGGGGCTGCTCGACGCCTGTGCGGCCCACCCCGACGTGCAGGCCGAGCAGATCCGCTTCACTGGCCACGACGACCCGACCAACATGGTGATCGCCCAGCTGACCACGATGTCGCCGGCGCCGACCGCGGTGTGCTTCCAGACCGACGAGGTCGCGCTGCCGGTCCTGTACCGGCTCCCCCAATACGGGCGCCGCATCCCGCAGGATCTCTCGCTGATCGGCTTCGACGACATCCCGTTCTGCGCCAAGATCGGCCTGACCACGCTGCGGCAGAATCCGTACGATCTGGGCGCGAGCGCCGCGCGCAAGACGCTCGATCTGATGAGCCACAAGCCGCTGGACCAGCAGTTCGAGGCGATACGCCCGCAACTGATCCTGCGCGACACCACCGCCATCGCGGCCTAGCCGCAAGCGGCCCCTCCATTCGCCGGCGGCGAGAACGGCCCTCCATCCGCGCCGTCCAGCAACCAACCATGTCCGCAACCCCAAGCAAAGGAGCTCCCATGAGCCAATTCCCCCAGCTGGACACGCACCCCGGCATGAATCCGGGGCCCGTCATCCAAGGCGACCGCTGGCGCATCGGCGTGATCACCGAATCCCTCATCCGCCTCGAATGGCAGGACGACGGCGTATTCGAGGACCATGCCACGCAGATGGTCGTGAACCGCGACTGGAATGCCGCGCCGCAGTTCACGCAGACCGTGCGCGACGGCCTGCTCATCGTCGACACCCCGGCGCTGCGCCTGACCTACGACATGGAGCCGTTCAGCAAGGAGGGGCTGAGCGTCGTCGTCAAGGGCATCGCGAACTCGCAGATGAACACCTGGCATTACGGCGAATCGCAGAGGGGCAACCTGCGCGGCACCGCGCGCACGCTCGACGAGGTGGACGGCGAGACCGAGCTGGGGCTCGGCGTCATCTCGCACGATGGCTGGGCCGTGATCGATGATTCCGCGTCGAACGTGATCGTCGAGGCCGATACCGTCAAGGGCGAGGCCAATCCGTTCGGCACCTGGGTGGTGCCTCGCGCCAATCAGGGGCAGGATCTGTATGTGTTCGGCTACGGCCACCGCTACATCGAGGCCGTACAGGACTTCTACCGCCTCACCGGCCCGACCCCGCTGCTGCCCCGGTTCACGATGGGCAACTGGTGGAGCCGCTACCACCGCTACACCGAGGCCGAGTACCTGGAGCTGATCGATCGCTTCGAGCATGAGGGGCTGCCGTTCACCACGGCCGTCATCGACATGGACTGGCATCTGGTCGACGACGTGGACCCCAAGTACGGCTCGGGCTGGACCGGCTATACCTGGAACCGCGACTTCTTCCCCGATCCCGAGCGTTTCCTGCACACGCTGCGCGACCATGGCCTCAAGACCACGCTCAACGTGCACCCGCGCGACGGCATCCGCGCGTTCGAGGACGGCTACGCCAAGGCCGCCGAGCATATGGGCATCGATCCGGCCAGCGGCGAACCGGTCGAGTTCGACCTGACCAGCCCGAAGTTCATGGAGGCGTATTTCGACCTGCACCACCAGCTTGAGGACGAGGGCGTCGACTTCTGGTGGCTGGACTGGCAACAGGGCGGTGTGACCCGGCAGAAGGGCCTGGACCCGCTGTGGATGCTCAATCACATGCACTATCTGGATTCCGGGCGCGGCGGCCGCTGGCCGCTCACGTTCAGCCGTTACGCCGGCCCCGGCTCACACCGTTACCCGGTCGGTTTCTCCGGCGACACGGTGGTGACGTGGGAGTCCCTCAGGTTCCAGCCGTACTTCACCGCCACCGCCTCGAACATCGGCTACGGCTGGTGGAGCCACGACATCGGCGGCCACATGTTCGGCTACCGCGATGAGGAGCTGGAGGCGCGCTGGTACCAGCTGGGCGCGTTCAGCCCGATCAACCGCCTGCACTCCACCGACTCGCCGTTCAACGGCAAGGAACCGTGGAACTTCCATACGGAGACCCGCGACGCGATGACCGCCGCGCTGCGTCTGCGCCACGAGATGCTGCCTTATCTGTACACGATGAACTGGCGGGCCGCCGCCGAAGGCCGCCCGCTGGTCGAGCCGATGTACTGGCAGAGCCCGGACAACGCCACCGCCTACGAGATGGAGCAGGAGTTCCGGTTCGGCACCGAGCTGGTCGTTGCGCCGATCACCTCGCCGATCGACCGCGACGTGCAGCTGGCCAAGGCCGACGTGTGGCTGCCGCAGGGCACCTGGTTCGACTTCTTCACCGGCCGCCGCTACGAGTCCGCGGCCGAGGGCGGCCGCAAGCTCGAGGCGTGGCGCGGCCTGGACGGTATCCCCGTCTTCGCCAAGGCCGGCGGCATCGTGCCGCTCCAGCCGCTTGGCAAGGAGAACGGCCCGGTCAACGCCACCGGCAACCCGGAGCACCTGAATGTCGTGGTCTTCCCCGGCGCATCCGGCACGTTCACGCTCAAGGAGGACGACGGCACGAATCAGGCCCGCCCCGACGAGTCGGCGCTGGTCGCCACCGCGCTGTCGCTGGATTGGACCGGGACTCCAGCGACGTTCACCGTCGCGCCGGCGTCCGGCAATATCGCGGCGCTGCCCGCCGCACGCACGTGGACGGTCACGTTCCGCGGCGTCGCGCCAGCCGAGGTCACCGTCGGCGTCAACGGGTCCGAGGCCGACGCCGAAATCGCCTATGACCGGTCCACGCTGAGCCTGTCGGTCACGGTGGCGGATGTCTCCGTCTCCGATCAGATCACCATCACCGCTCCTCACGGCCTGCCCTACGCCGAGGATCCCGCGGTCGAGGATGCGTTCACCGTGCTCTACAACGCGCAGATCCGTTACCTGACCAAGGAGCGGGCGAACGCGCGGATCCGCGCCGACGGCGCCGGTGCGCTCAACGCGCTCCACACGCTGGAAAGCACGAGCAACGATCACCCGCGCCACGACTTCGACGACTCGCACATGCCCGAATCCGTGATTCAGGCCATCGCCGAACCGCTGCTGCGCGCCTGACGACCCCACAAGCGTGTAAAACCCGGGAGCGCCACCAGTGCGCTCCCGGGTTTTACACGCCATAGCCCCTTTTCCCGTGTATAACCCGGGAGTACGCCCCCGCTATTCCCGAGTTATACACGCAAACCGGCGTCCTACCGTGTATAAGTCGGGAGGACGCCGGTGGAGCCAAGGCGTCAGTGCGTGGTCTGGTACTCGCTGGCCCAGCCATCCACGAAGGCGGATTTGACCGTGTCCCAGCTGCCGGTGCCCTGCGCGTACTCGAGCATCGCGTTGCCGAGGGTCATCACCCACTGCGAGGACGGCAGCGGGTAGATCACGATGTCGTAGTCGCCCTTTTCGGCGTAGGCGTCGTTGGCGCGGTGGATCGGGTTGGTGGTCTTGTACCCGTTCTCGGCATAGGACTTGAACGGCGTCTCGAAGCCCATCTCGGTGGTGACCAATTCGCGGGCGTCATCGTTGTTGAGAATGTAGTCGAGGAATTCGCGCGTGGCCTTCTGGTCCTTCTCGGAGGCGTTCTTGTTCATCGCGAAGTACAGGAAGCTGACGGTCAGCCCGGCCTTCTCCTCGCCTTCGGTGCCGATGTAGATCGGCAGCACGCCCATGTCCTCATCCGGCACGTTCTGGTCCTTGATCTGCGAATAACCCCAGGTGCCGTTCTGCAGGAACACCGCCTCGCCAAGCGCGAACTCGGAGTTGGCGTCGTCCATGGTGGCGCTGGACAGCTGGCTTGCCGGCGTTGTGGAGTCGGTGATGTACAGGTCGAAGATCTTCTTGAAGTTCGGGATGTACGTGTCGGAGATGGTGGCGGGCAGCTCGGTCACGCCCTGATCTCGGTACTCGTAGTACACCGGAACGTGGGCGAGCTGGTCGCCGAAACGCTTGATCGAGCTGGTGTCGAAGCCCGCCGACGTGAACGCGCCCTTGACGCCGAGATCGTCCTTGTGCGCCTGAATCTCATCGGCCACCGTCTTGAGCGTATCGAAGTTGTCGATCTTGTCCACCGACTTGACGCTCGACCAATCGGCGTCGAAGTACTTGTTGAGCAGCGCCTTGTTGTAGATGATGCCATAGCGCTCCATCACATAGGGCACGGCACCGATCTCGTCGCCGTTCTTCATCGCGTAGTCCTGGTTCTGCAGATCCTTGTAGATGCCGGTATCGGACATGTCCGCATAGTAGTCGGTCCAGTTGAGGAAGTCGTTGTTGTCGACGTCGAACACCGTGGGCGCCTCGGACTTGGCCAGCTCGCTCTTCAGCGTCTGCTCATAGGTGTCGGACGACGCCGTGGCGACGTCCACCTGGATGCCGGTCTCGGCGGTGAAATCGTCGGCCAGCTCCCTGATCTGGTCGGCCTGCTCGACCTTCATGCTCAGGAAATACACGTGGCCCTTGTCCGCATCGGCGCTGGATGAGCCGCACGCCGCAAGAGCGCTCAAGGACAGAGCCATCGCCGTCGCCGCAGCCATTGTTTTGATAATCTTCTTCATGGTTTCCTCCTGTGGAATGCCATAACTTCATTGTTGTAGCGTTGTCATGCAATATGGGCGGATCGGACGGCACCGCACAATCATCATCCGTTCCGGTGCAGGATGGGGACATGCCGCCGGCCTCGCACGCCGGCGGCGGTTTTCATCGACTTCGATTCGGCTCGGCCGTCGCCGTGCCGAACGGCTCACGCCTCACGCAGGCCGCGGGCGATGGTGGCGTTGCGGATCGCGAGCTCGCCATCCGTCACGAACATGCTCAGCGCGTCACCGGGACGCTGGTACATGCGCGCATTGAGCGCCACGCCATCCACATACAACGTGGCGATCGTGTCGTCGACGATCATCCGGATATGGTATTGGCGTCCGGGCACGAGATCGATCGGGCGTTCCAGGCCGATGTTCATGCAGTTGAACCACGGGAAGTTCGGGCTGCCCTCGAATACGTACCGGTTCTCCGCGACCGGGAAGATGAATTGGTAGCTTCTCTCGGCATCCTCGTCGCGGTACACGCGCAGGCCGAACGACCGCGTGCCTTCGCTGAAGGTCACATCCGCCTCGAAGGAATACAGGTCACCGCAATGATCGGCCAGTACCACGTTGCGCCGGGCGCCGACCCCGTCGATGATGGCGTCGGACGCCACGGCCTCGCGCTCGTTGAACGCGCTCCATACGGTGTCGGGGATGCGCACGCCCAGCGTGCCGTCCTCGCGCTGGTAGACCTCGTGCGGCACGAACGTGCCGGCCCATTCGAAGTTCTTCTCGTCGTCGCAGTCCTCCTTGGTGGCGACCCATCCGAAGAGGATGCGCTTGCCGTTCAGCTCGAAGGTGCGGCCGGCATAGTAGGCGCTGCCGTCGAAGGCGTCGTCGTCCGGCGCGATCCAAGGGCCCTCGAGGCTCTTGGCCATGCGATAGACCATCTTGTGCTTGTCGCTGTACTCGGTGACGATGTGGTACCACCAGTCGCCCATCTTGAACAGGTCGGGCATCTCGTGCATCGTGTAGAGGTCCGGAGCCCAGAAGTCGCCCTCGAACGTCCAGTTCTTCAGATCGGTGGAGGTGAATTTGACGGTGCGCCCG
Organism: Bifidobacterium scardovii JCM 12489 = DSM 13734; assembly: GCF_001042635.1. Lineage (NCBI taxonomy): Bacteria > Bacillati > Actinomycetota > Actinomycetes > Bifidobacteriales > Bifidobacteriaceae > Bifidobacterium > Bifidobacterium scardovii. The sequence goes on from NZ_AP012331.1 coordinate 3,051,301, forward strand.
GTCTGGCAGGTCTTCGGGCCGATCTTGCGGGCGCCGAGGATCAGCAGGTACTGGCCGCGCTCCTCGTCGCGGATCACCCACGGGTCGCGCCAATCGTCGGGATCGTATCCCTCCTGGGGAGTGAAGGTGATGGCGTCCTGGGTTTTCTCCCAGTGGTACAGGTCGTCGCTCACCGCGTGCATGAGCACCTGCGCGGGCTTGCCCTGCTCCGGATAGTCGCGGTTGTAGCCGGTGTAGAAGATGTGGTACTGGCCTTCTCCCTCGAAGACGGACCCCGCGAAGATGAACTGGTCCTGCTCGCCATCGCCGCCGCGAGGCACCGCCACGCCGCAGTCCTTGTAATGCACGAAGTCCGTGGTGGTCGCCAGATCCCACCCGAACGGCTCGCCGAACGGCTCGGGATTGCGGTTGTCGCGCTGGTGGTACAGGAAGAACTCATCGCCCTTGCCGAACGGCATGCAGTCGCCAAACCAGGTGCCGGGAAATTGATAGTACAGCTTGTGCATGATGACCTTTCATCGCATGCCACGCCATGGCCAAGCAGTCTACTTCGACTGGCCACACATTGCATGGCTTACCATTGTTCTTGTTACGTTTAAACGCTTAAGCATTTAAGCGATTAAGCAATATGATAGCATGTCTCGCCACCCTGTCAAGGCACATGCGGAAACCCTTGCGGGAGAGTGCGTGTCGCGGTTGGACACCCCCGATCCGACCCGCACCCGGCACAAGGGGCGCAAACGGCGACCCGTCACAGGGCGGGCCACCGACGCCGAAATCCGCCCCCGCTCAGCGGGGCTTGATGGAGTCGCGCATCACGGTCGGGCAGGCCACCAGCAGAGGCGCGTATGGAGGACCGGCCGGCTCGGCCACATCGGGCATCCCGACGGCGTCGGGCATCCCGGCATCCGCATCGTCGCCCACGCGGTCCGCGCCCGGTTCCTGCAGCGCGAGCAGCGCACGCACGCCGAGCACGCCCAGATCGTACTGCGGCAGGCCAACGGTCGTCAGCGCAGGGTGCAGATGCGCGGAGATGACCTCCTGGTTGTCGAACCCGACCACCGACAGGTCGTCGGGAACGCGCAGGCCACGCTCCCGCAGCGCGTCGTACAGGCCCATCGACGCACGGTCGTTGTAGCAGAACACCGCCGTCGCACCGGAGGCGAGCACCGCCCCGGCAGCGCCGTACCCGCCCTCTTGGTCGGCCCCGGCAGCGATCACCAGCCGGGGATCATACTCGATCCCGGATTCCTCGAGCGCCTGCCGATATCCGGCCAGTCGGCCGACCGACGCCGGGGAGATGGGGGGATCGTTCACGAACGCGATACGGCGGTGACCGGCATCGATCAGCAGCTGCGTGGCGGTGCGCCCACCCTGCAGCTCATTGGGCACCACGGCGGGGAACCGGCCCTGCTCATCGAAGCAGTTGACCAGCACCGAGGTTATCCGATCGAGCTCGGCGGGCGGGACGATGGACCGATGCACCCAGCTGGAGTAGATCACCCCTTCCACCTGGTGCTCCAGCATGAACGCGAACGCCTTGCGTTCGATCGTCGGATTGCCGTCGGTATCCACGACGAGCAGTATCTTGCCGTTGCGCCACGCCTCGTCCTGCGCCCCTTGGATCACCTGGCCGGCAAACGGCGAGGTCGCCACGCCGTCGCTGACGAATCCAATCAGGTCGGATCTCCCGCGCGCCAGCCCGCGCGCCAGCGCGTTGGAATGATACCCGAGCCGGTCGGCGACCTTGCGGACCTTACGCCGCGTGGCTTCGGGGATCCTGACGTTCTTGTTGTCATTCACCGCCCATGAGGCGGTGGCTATCGAGACGCCCGCCGCTTTGGCGACATCCTGCAGTGTGACCTTGCCCATGCCGCATCAGTTCCGCCGCGGCCCGCCGCCGGCGCTCACGGCACCCACCCCCGCACCGGCCGCCGCATCGCCGGCACCGGCGGCGCCGACCGCGGCATCGCCCTCCCCCGCTTCCTCGGCGGGATCGATGTATTTGGCGAATACGCGTTCGAGGATCGGCGTGTGAAGCATCACCATGGTGCCGTAGCCCAGCACCAGCAGCAGGAACAGGCCCTGCGGCATGTAGAACCACGAGGCCACCAGCAGCGCGATGTACACCGCGTCAAGCACGGCCAGCACCGCGGTCGCCCCGATATGGGATACGCCGAAGATGAAGGAATTGACCAAGGTGACGCCGACGGAATTCTCGAACCGGGCCTGCAGCGCCCACACCCATTCGAACCCGATGATCCACAGGATCGTCAGGCCGAACTTGGGGATCAGCAGGGGCGCGATCTGCAGCGCGATCCACGAGTACGCCAGCCCCGCGCCGACGCCGCCGAACACCACCCACAAGGCGGTCGCCTTCGGAAAGTTCTGCAGGAACGCCTTGAAGTAATTGGCGGTGACGTGCCCCTCGCCGATGGCCGCCCTCCTTCCGGCATCGTGCCCGGCCGCCAAGGCGGCCCCGATCGTGACCAACGGGATGCTGGTCACCAGCATCAGGATGTTGATCCAGACGGCATCGGCGACATTGCTCAGTCCGCGCATGAACGCGGAATCCGGGGATAGAAAGCCCATATCACTCCTCGAGGCCACAGGTCATAGGTTATAGATCCATACTAATGCCGGTATGCCACAACGTGATAACGTAGTCATGTCGCCGACATCAGACACCGACGACAATTCATCACTTTTCTCATATCTGTATTGTTTCCACACACGGCGCCGACCACCCGAATGTCGGCAAAACCTCCTTTCGGGCGCCGTTTCGCGACACGCCGGCGCCCCTCGGCGCCCCAATGATGATATCGTTGTCATCAACAACAAGCGATACGACGACAGAACACCCTCTGCCGCCCCCTCCACCCCCAACTCACAGGGGACGTCGAAGTCCCGGATATCGCGGAAGGAACAATCCACCAATGAAGCACATCACCAAGGTTCTCGCCGCCGGCATCGCCATCACGATGGGCGTCGGGCTGGCTGCCGGCTGCGGCAGCACGAGCGCCGACCCGGACAAGGGTCACGTGTACTTCCTCAACAGCAAGGCCGAGGTCGTCGATCAGCTCCAGCAGCTCGCCGACGACTACACCGCCGAGACCGGCGTGCAGGTCGACGTCCAGACCGCGTCATCCGGCAGCTACGAATCCACGCTGACCTCCGAGCTGGCCAAGTCCGAAGCCCCGACCATGTTCACGATCGCCGGATACGACGAATTCGCCAAGTACCAGCAGTACCTCGAGCCGCTGCAGGACACCGAGGTCTACGGCCTGCTCAACGACGAGGGCAAATCCAACTCGCACAAGGTCGGCGACGACTCCTACACGCTGCCGTACGCGGCCGAATGGTACGGCATCATCTACAACAAGAAGATCATCAAGGATTACTGCTCCAAGGACTACGCCGTCATCGGCTCCGACGCCGACATCACGGACTACGCCACCCTGAAGAAGGTCGCCGAGGACATCCAGAAGCATAAGGACGACCTCGGCATCCAGGCCGCGTTCGCCACGCCGGGGCTCGACTCCTCCGACTCCTACCGCTTCGCCGCGCACATGACGCGCATGCCGCTGTTCTACGAGTACCGCGACCTGAACACCACGTTCACCACCGATCTCAAGGGCACCTATCTCTCCAACTACAAGGACCTGTTCGACCTCGAGCTGAGCAACAGCCCGAGCGAGAAGTCGATGGTCAGCTCGAAGACCTACGACGACGTCACCTCCGAGTTTGCGCTGGGCGACGTGGCGTTCTACCCGAACGGCGTGTGGGCCTACACCCAGATCAAGGACAACAACGTGGCCGACGAGGACCTGGGCATGCTGCCCTACTGGATGGGCATCGACGGCGAGGAGGACTACGGCCCGGCCGGCGTGTACGACGCCTCGTGGGCAGTGAACAAGAACGCCTCCGAGAAGGACAAGCAGGCCACGCTCGACTTCATCAAGTGGATGGTCTCCTCCGACGAGGGCAAGCAGGCGCTGTCCAAGGAGATGGGCTTCTCCGTGCCGTTCACCACCTTCGGCGACGACGACCAGCCCGAGAACCCGCTCACCAAGATCGCGCGCTCCTACTCCGAGGACGGCAAGCAGTCCGTCACCAGCTTCCCGCTGCCGAGCGCCCAGTGGCAGGACGACCTGACCAGCGCGCTGATCAGCTACGCGCAGGGTGGCGCCGATTGGTCCGGCTTCGAGAAGGCCTTCACCGAGGGCTGGAAGACCGACTGGGCCAACAACGAGAAGGTGCTCGGCATGCTGCCGGAAGCCACCGCCTTCGACGCCAAGTGACGGCCGCATGACCGCAATCGGCTCGCCCCGTACGGGCGAGCCCCGACGATAGCTTGATGGGTTTCGGTATCATCGGAACCCATCGACGCCGCCCGGATATCTTGCATCCTCCTTTTTTTGGGTGTCGGGGATGCGAGACGCCGGACGGCGATTTATGATATGTACGAACGTACATATCGCTGCCGGGGCGGCCGTCCCATACCGCGGCCGCCCCGGAGACAACTCGAACAAGGAAGGGAATCATGACCGCAAACAACGAACATGACGACTGGTGGAAGCAGGCGGTCGTTTACCAGATCTACCCGCGCAGCTTCAAGGACGCCAACGGCGACGGATTGGGAGACATCGCCGGCGTCACCGAAAAGATGCCGTATCTGAAGGACCTGGGCATCGACGCCATCTGGCTAAGCCCGTTCTACCCCTCCGATCTGGCCGACGGCGGCTACGACGTGATCGACTACCGCAACGTCGACCCGCGGCTGGGCACCATGGACGACTTCGACGCGATGGTGAAGGCCGCGCACGGAGCCGGCATCAAGGTCATCGTCGACATCGTGCCGAACCACACCGCCGACAAGCACGAGCTGTTCCTCGAGGCGCTGGCCGCCGGCCGCGGCTCGGCCGAACGCGACCGCTACATCTTCCGCGAGGGCCGCGGCGAGCACGGCGAGCTGCCGCCCAACGACTGGATCTCCCTGTTCGGAGGCCCCGCCTGGCAGCGCGTGGACGACGGCCAGTGGTACCTGCATATCTTCACCAAGGAACAGCCCGACGTCAACTGGAACAACCCGGACATCCACGAGGAGTTCAAGAAGACGCTGCGATTCTGGTCCGATCACGGCACCGATGGATTCCGCATCGACGTGGCGCACGGTCTGGCCAAGGATCTGGAAAGCGCGCCGCTGGCCGACATGGATCCGCTGGCCGTGCAGCACGGCCTGTGCCACGACTTCACGAGCCCGCTGTGGGACCGCCAGGAGGTGCACGACATCTACCGCGAGTGGCGCGAGGTGTTCAACGAGTACGATCCGCCGCGCTTCGCCGTCGGCGAGGCCTGGGTCGTTCCCGAGCACCAGCACCTGTACGCCTCGGAGGACGAGCTCGGGCAGGTGTTCAACTTCGAGTTCGCCAAGGCCAACTGGGATGTGGACGCGATGCGCGCCGCGATCACCGAGGGCCTCGAGTCCGCGGCCGAGACCAACGGATCCACCACCACATGGGTGATGAGCAACCACGACGTGCCCCGCCACGCCTCCCGCTACGGCCTGCCCCAGGTCCCCTCGCACGATCACCATCAGCTCGCCAAGGATTGGCTGCTGCGCGACGGGCAAAGCTACTATGAGGACCGCGAGCTCGGCGCCAAGCGCGCCCGCGCCGCGATCCTGATGGAGCTCGGCCTGCCCGGCTCGGCGTACATCTACCAGGGCGAGGAATTGGGCCTGTTCGAGGTGGCCGACATCCCGTGGGACCGCCTCGAGGACCCGACGCCCTTCTTCACCCGCGAACGCTTCATCGAAAAGGGCCGCGACGGCTGCCGTGTGCCGCTGCCGTGGGATTCGTCCGATACGCCGGCGCCGGCCGATTGGAACGGCGGGTTCGGCACCGGCGCCTCGTTCGGCTTCTCCCCCGCATCCAAGGCCGACGGAACGGCCAGCGACGACCCGCACCTGCCTCAGCCGCTGTGGTACAAGGATTTCGCCGTGGACGTCGAGGAAGCCGACGCCGGCTCGATGCTCAGCCTGTACCGTGAGTGCCTCGCCGCGCGCGCCGCGCTGCTCACCCCGACCGGCGACACCGCGTGCGCTCCGGCGAACGCCGGGCACGAGGTGATCGCGTACACGCGCCCGAGCACGGATGGACGCACTTTCGCCAGCTACACCAACTTCGGCGACGATCCCGTGGATCTGCCGGCCGGCGAGGTCGTGCTGGCCTCCGGCGATCTTTCTGACGGCCAGCTGCCGCAGGACACCACCGCCTGGATCCTCCTGAGCGAGTAATCGCCCGGCTTGAGCCATATCAACAGGGGCTGTCTCCATCCGGAGACAGCCCCTTTGTCGTGTCCGCATCCCACACACCCGCCCATCTTTACTGACATACAGCCTCCGTTCGCCCCGAGCCAGACTGTAGCCAGCAAAACCTACACGCATCACACAGCTGGCATATGGCCTGCAGCTCATACTCAACAGACCACATGCCAGCAAAACCACCACGGATACACGTCTCGCAAATGCTGACATAGTCGCGTAGCATGCCGGCATGGACCGAGACATAACAAAAGGGCTCTCGCCGGAATCGACGAGAGCCCTTGGAATCAGGTTCAGAGCAACATCAGCCTTTGACGGCTCCTGCCATGACGCCCTTGATGATGTACTTCTGGCACGCCAGGTAGAACACGATGATCGGGATGATGGCCAGCACCAGGCAGCCCATCATCGCGCCCATGTCCACCGAACCATACCCGCCCTTGAGATACTGGATCGCGATCGACATGGTCTTGAACCGGCGCATGTCCAGGGTCAGATACGGCAGCAGGAAGTCGTTCCAGATCCACATCGCCTGCAGGATCGCCACCGAAATCACCGAGGGACGCATGATCGGCAACACGATCTGGAAGAAGATGCGCGGCACGCTCGCCCCGTCGATCATCGCCGACTCCTCCAACTCCTGGGGAATGCCCTTGACCACGCCCGTGAAGATGAACACCGCCAAACCCGCGCCGAAACCAAGGTACACGATCCACAAACCCCACGGCGTGTTCAACCCCAGCATGTCCGCGATCTTCGAAAGCGTGAACATCACCATCTGGAACGGCACGATCATGTTGAACAGGAACAGCAGGTACAACGCCTTCGCCCAACGATTGTTCACGCGCACGATCCACCACGCGCACATCGACGTGCACAACAGGATCAACCCCACCGCGCCGACCGTCACCACGACCGTCCAACCGAACGACTCCACCAGATTCGTCCGCTTGACGCCACGCGTGTAGTTCTCCAACCCCACGAACGCCTTGCCCGTCGGGATCGAGAACGCGTCACGGCTGATATACGCCTTCTGCTTGAACGAATTGACCACCACCAACACGATGGGGAACACCCAAGCCAGCGACACCACCGCGAACAACGCCGTCCACAACCCCGGACGCTTGACCTTCTCGCTCATGCCGACACCTCCCTGCTAGTCGTCAGACGATTCTGGATCACCGCGATCACCGCGACGATCAGGAAGAACACCACGGCCTTCGCCTGGCCCACTCCCTCGAAACCCGCGCGCCCGTAGAACGTGCGGTAGATATTCAACGCCAGCAACTCCGAACTGTTCGACGGCGCGCCGTTCGTCAACGCCAGGTTCTGATCGAACATCTTGAACCCGCCCGTCACCGTCAAGAACGAGCACACCGTGATCGAGGGCATCATCAACGGGATCGTCACCCTAAACAACGTCTGACGGCTCGACGCGCCATCGACCGCCGCCGCCTCCAGCACATCACCCGGCAACGCCTGCAACCCCGAAATATAGATGATCATCATATAGCCGATCTGCTGCCAGCAATACAACAACACCATGCCCCAGAAACCATACACGCCCGAATACGTGATCGAACGACCCCAATGCGCCAGCACGCCATTGAGCAGCAACAACCAGATATAACCCAGAATGATGCCACCGATCAGATTCGGCATGAAGAACACCGAACGAAACACGTTCGTGCTCCTAAACCGCTTCGTGAGCATATACGCCACAGCGAACGCCAACACGTTCACCACCACCGTCGTCACCACCGTGAACAACACCGTATACACCAACGCATGCCAGAACTCCGGATCCGACACCGCATCCGCATAATTCGACACACCCACGAAACGCGCATCCGTCACCGTACTAAAACGACAAAAACTCAGATACACGCCCATCACGAACGGCACCACAAAACCAATCACAAAAGCAGCAAACGTAGGCAACGCAAACAACGCCCACCACCTACGAACCGCCTTCCCAGCCATAGAAATCATGCCATGCCTACTTTCTCCTCCTTGAGTTCACCCTGCACTACTGCGTGAGAGTGGATTCGAGTTTCGGATGTCTCCGCCCTCCTTAACACCCGAAGGTATCAAGTCGAACCGGTTTAAGATTACCATACTACTCGTTTGACTTGGAGTCAAACGTTGTCATTTTATGCGCGTCGACTCCCCCTTTCTTAAGATCATCCGCCGCTCTTCATCTATGAATAATCGGCAGAAACGATAAGAAAACTAGTTTTCCTCGATATAGTATCACCGATGAAAACGTTGTCTCGTGTTATTCTCAAATCGCAATCACCTGTGACATGAAGGAGCCCTCATGGGATTCAGCATCAAGGACGTGGCGGAACAGGCCGGCGTATCCGTTTCCACGGTGTCCCGCGCGTTCACGCGCCCGGAACTGGTGTCAAAAGCCACACGGACCAAGGTCCTGCGCATAGCCGATGACATGAACTTCTCCATCTCCCGTTCCGCCATGGTGCTCAAATCCGGGCGCGCCCTGCGCGTCGCGCTGCTGATGAGCGACCACATCCGGCTGTGGTTCAGCGCCTCCATCATCGAAGGGCTCAACCAGGTCTTCCACGCGAACGGCTACGATCTGTCGATCTTCCAGATCTCCAGCATCGAGGAACGACGGGAGTTCTTCGACATGCTGCCCATCCGCCGCAACGCCGACGCCGTGATCGTCGCCTCGTTCGACGTGGACACCGAGGAGATCAGCCAGCTGGCCAAGACCGACGTGCCGATCATCGGCATCAACTGCGTGCTGCCGACCAGCGGATTCACCGCCGCGGTGAACATCGACGACGACCAGGGGTCCAAGCTGCTGGCCCGGCATCTGATCGGAATCGGCCACCGCCATATCGCCTACATCCGCACCGACCGGGCGGTGACACTGCATTTCAGCGTCCAGCAGCGATATGAATCGTTCGCGCAGGCCTGTGCGCAGGCCGGGGTCGAACTGACCACCATCGTCATTGCGGAGGGCGAGGACCGCATCGGCCGGGCGATGACCGAGCTGCTTACGCTGCCGCAGATGCCCACGGCCATCGCTTGCCAGGAGGACGGCATCGCCATCCCGCTGATGTTCCAGCTCTCGCGCAACGGACTGCGCGTGCCGTACGACGTGTCGGTCGTCGGCTACGACGACAGCTTCTACGCGCACGACGTGGGATTGACCACCGTGCGGCAGGACCCGATCGCCATGGCCAAGGCGGCCGCGGCCAAAACGCTGGATCTGATCGGCAACGGCGCCACGGACAATCCCTTCGAGATGTTCCCGGCCCAGCTGCTCGTACGGTCCAGCACCACGGAACCGCGCACGGACGCGGACCGCAGGTAGCCGAAGCCTCGGCCGGCCGGCACACGACCGGCACACGACCCGACATACGACGAAGGGGGTTTCGAACGGATACGCTCGAAACCCCCTTCCGCCATCCCCCTCACGTTGCCCGCGCCATCCGCGGGATATCGGAAGATCGGTTACTCGGCGTGCGCGGCCTTGTACTCCTTGGCCCAGCCGTCGACGAACGCGGACTTGACCTTATCCCAGCTGCCGGTGCCCTGAGCGTACTCCAGTAGGGCGGAGCCCAAATCGTTCTTCCACTGCTCGGACGGCATCATCGTGAAGTTCCAGCTGACCTGGGTCTTGCCGGACTTCTGGTCGGCGACGGCGTCGGCCACCAGCGGGTTGTCGGTCTTGACGTCATCGAAGGTCTTGAACGGCGTGGTGAAGCCCATCTCGGTGCTCAGCGCCTTCTTGCCGGTATCGGAGGTGATGACCCACTTGAGGAACTCCTCGGTGGCCTTCTGATCGGCCTCGGAGGCCTTGGAGTTGACGCACCAGTAGTTCTCGGAACCGGTGGCCAGGCCCTGGTTCTCCTCGCCGGGAGCGCCGATGTAGATCGGCATCATGCCCACCTGGTCGGCGCTCATGCCGGCCTTCTGCAGGTCGGTCCACGCCCAGGTGCCGTTCTGGTAGAACGCGGCCTCGCCCAGCGCGAACTCGGAGTTCGCGTCGTCGCCGGTCTTGGAGCTCAGCTGGCCCGGATCGGTGGTGGAATCGGTGATGTACAGGTCGAAGATGTTCTTGTACTGCGGCAGGTACGTGCCCTTGATCGTGGCGGGCTGCTCGGTGACGTTGTCATCCTTGAACTCGTAGTAGAGCGGCAGGTTCGCCAGGTGGGTCTTGAAGCGCCAGTCGGAGCTGGAGTCGAAGCCGGCGGAGGTGAACGCGCCCTTGATGCCGAGCTCGTCCTTGCGGGCCTGCATGTCGTCGGCCACGGCCTTGAGCTTGTCGAAGGAGTTGATGTCCTCCACCGACTTGGCCTTCGCGCCGGACAGGCCGAAGTACTTGTTCAGGATGTCCTTGTTGTAGATCAGGCCGTAGGTTTCCATCACGTACGGCACGCCGACGACCTTGTCGCCGTCCTTGAGCGCCACATCCGGGTTCTGCAGCTGCTTGTAGATCTCGGTGTCCTTGAGGTCGGCGGTGTATTCCTTCCAGTTGGCATAGCCGACCGGGCCGTTGACCTGGAACAGCGTCGGGGCCTCGGACTTGGCCATCTCGCTCTTGAGCTGCTGCTCATAGGTGCCGGAAGCCGCGGTTTCGACGGTCACCTGCACGCCGGTCTCATCAGTGTACGCCTGAGCCAGATCCTTCCACTGGTCGGCCGCTTCGGGCTTGAAGTTCAGATAATAGACCTTGCCCTTATCGTCGCCCGACGAGTTGGACGAGCTGCCGCACGCGGCGAGCGCGCCGATCGACATCGCGGTTGCGGCGATCAAAGCCGTTGCGGTCTTTACTGTGCGATTCATCTTCGAACCTTTCTCTTTCAGCCGGCCTCGGCACTGCGCCGAGGGATATGGCACCTGTCAGGCGCCTTCGCTTCCGACAACACCTTTATTATGCGCCGCTTTTTGCAAGAATGCAAACGATGGCAATCATTCTGGGTGCAAAACGACCAATTTTTGATCACATCAACTGAGAAAAGTAAGTAATATTATGGGTATTTTCCGCCATTTCCTAACTGCAAGCGGTTGCAATAATTTGTTGCAACGACTATCATTTTTCTCACCGAAATCGGCGTGTCCCTGTTCGCCGAACGCAAAAAGGACCCCCGAGGAGCGCTCCGCGGGGGCCTTTCCGCACGCCGCCCTATCGCGGCCAGCGGTACTCGCGGTCGGCGAGCGCAGGGAACGCGGCGTGCGGCTCGCGCTGGTACCAGTACGCCACGGACGCCACGTCGTCCCGCCGTTCGAAGAACCCGCGATGCCCCACGCCGATCTGCTGCACGGTGACGCGCAGGCCGGAGCGGAACCGGATCGGATCGGGGATGTGCCAGCGGTAGAAGCCGCGCATCGGCGGGCAGTCGTCGTTGTGGTAGTCGTTGTGGATTAGCTCGTCATGGGAGGAGTAATACGGATAGCCCATATACGGCGTGCAGTAGGTCTGTTCAACGGTTTTGCCGTTCACCTGCTTGGCGAAGCTCCACGACCCGCCGAAATAGTCCTCGGTGCCGGTCCCGCAGATGGTCGGGTATTCGCCGTCGCCGTCGATGTAGAACTTGAATTCGCCCTCGCCCCACCAGTATCGCTCCAGCGTGGTCAGGGCCAGATAGGTGCCGACATAGTGGCCCTCGCCCTGCACGCCGTCGAGCACGACATAGTCGCGCCCCTTTTCGGTGAGGCGCTGCCGCCGCCACTGCGCGTGGAAGTACGCAGTGTCCCCGGCGAGCGGCTCGTCGTACAGGCTGTAGTCGATCTGGTAGAAGAACGCGCCGATCGCGTTGGCGTGCTGGTTCTCCAGCGTGATGCGCGCGCGGCGGGCGAACGGCATCGGGAAGAACATGTTGAATCCGCGGTTGGGCACCACGGCGACCGGTTCGGAGTTGACCAGGCAGGCACGCCCGAATCCGCAGCAGAAGAAATCCCCGAGCGGGCATTCCACGCTCGGCTCGGGCTCATCGTCCCAGTAGAAGCGCAGCACCAGATCGCGCAGCACGAAGCAGTCGGCGTCCGTGGTCTTCTCGTCCACGGTGATCCAGATGTGACGGATGCATCCCGGCCCGGCCACATCGGCCAACGTCACGGTCCGCCCGCTGGCGATGTCGCGCAGGCACGGGCTGCCCTTGCGGGAGGGGCCCAGTTCGCTCGCCGCCATGCCTCCCCTGCCGGGCGCGCCGGTGGGATTTTCGGCGTTGATCGCCCGGCTGCGTTCCCGCCTGACCGTGGCCAGCGTTCCCAGATCCGCAATCATGATTCCTGTTCCCTTCTCCACGCGGTTTCATTCGTGACGCAATCGGTCGAAGGCGCGACGGGCATCAAGCCCGCCGCGCCTTCGACCCGGCACTTCGGCCCGGCATTTTCCCGACCCGGAATTTCCGGTCGAAGCCCTCAGCCGGGTTTACTTGTGCACCGGCGGCAGCATGCCGAAGTTCGACTCGTAATCGTCCCACGCGCTGGTCCAGTCGTCAAGATAGGCCTTCTTGACACCGTTCCAGTCGCCGGTGCCCTGCGCGTACTCAAGCAGCGCGTTGGCCACGCCATCGGCCCACGCCTGTCCGGGGATGTAGGCGCCGTGGATCGGGGTCAGGCCGTCGGACTCGAGCTTGAGCGCGGACTTGGTCAACGGGTTGTCGGGCTGGAAGGACTCGTCCTCGAAGGTGGTGAACGGCACGGAGAAGCCCATGTCCTTGGCGAGGATCTTCTTGGCGTCGTCGTTGCTCACCATCCACTTGATGAAGTCGAGCGTGGCCTGCTTGTCCTTGTCGGAGGCGTTCTTGTTCACGGACCAGGAGATGTCGTAGATGGAGTTCGCGGCGTATTCGCTCTCGTTCGGGAAGCCCATGTAGTACGGCAGCATCGCCAGGTCGTCGTCGGCCACGTCGTTGTCCTTGATCTGGGAGTAGGCCCACACGCCGTTCGGGTAGAACGCCACGCGGCCGGTGGCGAATTCGGCGGTGGAATCCTCGTAGTTGACCGAGCCGAGCATGGTGTTCTCGGTCGGATTGTCCTTCATCTCCAGATCCCACAGGGCCTTGTAGTTGTCAAGATAGGTGCCCTTGAGCTCCTTCTCGAAGTCCACGCCCTCGTCGATGTACTCGTAGGCCACCGGCACCTGGGTCATGTGCGAGGCGTAGCGGTAGTAGTTGGAGGAGTCGAGGCCCGGGGTGGAGAACGCGCCGTCGAGATCGAGGTCGTCCTTGTGCTGCTGGATACTGTCCGCGACCTTCTTCAGCGTGGCGAAATCCTTGATGTCGTCGAAGGAATCGATGACCGCGTAGTCCTTCTTGGCATAGTCGTTGATGATCTTCTTGTTGGCGATGATGCCGAACCACTCGGCGGCGTACGGCAGGCCGTACACGTCGTCGCCGTCCTTGTGGGCCATCTGCTTGCCCTGCTCGTTAAGCAGCTTGTACGCTTCGGAGTCCTGCAGCGGCTCCAGATAGTCCTTGTACTTGGCGTACTGGTCGAAGCCGCCGATGCCGAACATGGTCGGCGCGTTGTTCTTCGCCAGCTCGGAGGACAGCGTGGACTCGTAGCTGCCGGAGGTGGCGGACTGGATGTCGACCTTGACGCCGGTCTCCTTGGTGTACATGTCGGCCAGCTCGTTCCACTGGTCCACGACCTCGGGCTTGTTGTTCAGAAAGTAGACATGGCCGGCGTCGCTGTTGGTGGAGCCGCATGCGGCGAGTCCCATCACCAGCGCCGCGGCGCCGAAGGCGGCTATGCCCTTGGAGAACGTATTCATGAATGACCTTTCCTTCGCGGCCGCAACAGCCGCCCCTTGCTTCTTCTCGCCAGCCCCGCAGGCGGTTCATCGGGGAACCGCAGCCGCAGCCGCGCAGCGGCGCATCGCACTATGCGCCGAGGTTGGAGCCACCGGCCTCGGCGGCGAGTCACGCGCCGAACCGGTTCGATATCAGTATATCGAACCGGTTTGATGCCGTCAAAGCGGAGTGCGGACAGCGTGTCGCGATCGGACAGCAGCGGCCAGAATCAGACGTCGTCGAAGGTTATGCCCGGATCATCGCCGGCGATCCGTTTGATCCGATCCCACTCGGCATCATCCCCTGCAGGGGCCGATTGCCGATGTTCGCCCCCTTCCGGCCCATACATATCCATCGGCACGCCGAGGATGGTAAAGGACCACGCCGGGAAGCGGAGCAGACCATCGGCCGGCAGCACGATCTCCCGCTCCACCGGGCGGCTCGGGGCCTCCTCGCCGGGACGGCCGGCATCGGGCCGTTCGGCGCGCAGCATTGTCACGAGAGCGGTGCCCATGGGGGCATGCGGATCGTCATACCCGTTCGTCCACGCGCGGCCATGGGGCGGCAGCACCTTGGACAGATCGGCATGCATCGTTTCCGGCGTGGCGTTCACCACACGCACATAACGCATCCCGAATCCCCCAACGCCATTGCCTTCGGCCACGGTCACCGTCCGCCGCGTTTCCTCGCCCGGATCGGAGCCGGCCAGCACGGTGCCGTTCACGCTTGCCCGAATGGAACGCCCCCGGTCATGCACTTCGATGGAGATATCCCATTCATCGCCGTACGACACGCGGCGGTCCAGACTGACGCGGTCATAGTCATAGGGGAACCCGTCGCGCAACGCGCCGAGCGCGCAGTCCAAGCCGGCCATGCCGATCCACAGCCGGTATCGATCGGGCTGGTCGAGCGCGCCGAAGTCGATGGAGAACATGCCGGATTCGCTCTCATATCTCGCGTGCAGCCGGATCGTATAACGATCGGCGGTCACATGCAGTCCGGTGTCGGCGCGAGATCCGGATTCCTTGAACAGATCCGGCACGGTGCACGCCGATCCGTCCGGCAGCTCCACGGCGATGCCGGACAGGCGTACCGCAGGGTCGCCCCCGAACGACAGACCGGTGTATTCCGGCAGTTCGCGCGTGTACCCGCAAGGGCCCTCGACCTCGACCCGGCGAGCTGACTCCGCGGCGGAATGCGCATACATCCACTGCACCCAGTAGCTGTAGGTGCGGTACGCACGGTCATCGTCGAAATAGATCAGATCGGGATCCCACCCGGCATGCCCGTTGCGGCACAGCAACGGCGCGTAGGATGCCATGTCCACCACGTCGCCGTTGGCCTCCATATGGGCCATGAACGCCGCCTCGGACAGCGCGTTGAGCATGGTGACGCCATGCGAGGCGTATTCGCCGAGATACGCGTGCGGGCCGTTCCGGTCCAGACCGTCGTAGTAATCCAGATGCTGGAACCACCAGGCCGGCGCCAGATAGGAGTGCTCGTCAAGCAGCGCCACGCCTTCGGCGCGGGCCAGATCCCACGCTTCGTCGAAGGTGGCTCCGACCAGCGTCGGCCCCGCGGTGCCGATGACCGTGATCTCCGGGTGGGCATAGGCGAGCGCATGGAACAGCTGGCTGAACCGTTCCCGGAAATCGTCGGTGATGTCGTCCTCGTTGCCCAGCCCCAGGTATGCCAACCCGAATGGCTCAGGGTGCCCGCACGCGATGCGCTTGGCGCCCCAAACCGTGGAAGCGTCGCCATTGCAGAAATCGACGAAATCCAGCACGTCCCGGACGTACTCGCCCATCTGGCGCGGGGACATCGCCATCGAGCCGCCGTCCGTGCCCGAACAGCTGACGCCGGCCGGCAGTACCGGGATCGGTTCGGCGCCCAGTGCCTCGCACCAGCAGAGGTACTCGTAGAACCCCAGCCGCATCGACTGGTGGTACCCCCACAGGTTGAAGTCGTGGCGCCGGTGCTCGACCGGACCGATGGTGTCTTTCCAGCGATACATGTTGTCCAATCCGAGCCCATGCACCAAGCAACCGCCCGGGAAACGGACGAACCGCGGTCTGAGCTCGGCGATCGCCTCGGCCAGATCGGCCCGGAAATGTGTGAGTCCGCGCCACGTGCGGCAGGGCTCGAGCGAGACGAAGTCCACAGCGACCACGCCCGGCTTGGTGAAGGTCAGCGCCAGCGAACCGTTGGACGCATCGGAATCGACCGTAAGGCGCAGTTCGATCCGCCGCCATTCGCCCGGCAGGGCTTCGCAGCGTGCGCCCGGTCCGGACGGCGCGGCATCGTCGTCGCGGGGATCGCCCAGCAGCGATATGTCCACCGGATGCGGCGCGCCATCGCATGAGCGTATCCACATCGACAGTTCATACTGCTCCCCCGGCCGCAGCCGCATGCCCTCGAACCCCCGATTGACCAGCGACACCGGCCCGAGCTCGACCTGCACTACGGCATGATGGGGATTCTCCTCCGCCACGCAGTCTTCGGTCTCGATCCAGAACGATCCATGCGATCCTTTCGGCACATCCTTGCGCCACGCCGTGAACGCGCTCCACCGCGGATTATCCCGATGAGAGTACTCAAAGGCACCGTTCTGCACCAGATCGCCGGCCAGACCACCATCCGCCGCATAATTCAGATCTTCGAAAAACACGCCCCACAGCCTGTCGCTGATCGGATATTTCGCACCAACCGGACCGACCTTGACCATGCCGTTCCGCTCAATCTCTTGATCCCGGTCCACCTTGCCAGCCCTTTCGTCGTCGTGAGCCCGCACATGCCACGGCCGGCATGCCGATCTTCCCATCAGCGCGCCAATGCCACCCATGCAGTCGTATCCGGCGGCAGAGCCCCCTCATGCAACGGCCCGGAGGCGATCAGCACGTCACCGGCCGGCAACGGCACCGGAGACCCGCAAAAGTTGGTGACGCACGCGATGCGCCCGCCCACGCGCCGGCCGTTCTCCGGACACCCGTCTGCTTTCATATCATTATCGGGGATTCGACGGGAAAACGCCAAAACGCCCCCTTCATTCCCGTCGGCGCCGTCGGGGTGGCCGCTTGGCCCGTCAATGTCCATCCACTCGATCTCGACCGGATCGGCTGCCGCACAGTCTGCGTTGAACAGCCGCGAGCGCAGACGAATGGCGTCACGATACAGGTTCAGCATGGACAGCGGGTCCCCGGCCTGGCGGTCCACAGCGTAGTCGGCGAACCATAGCGGCTGCGGCAGGTGAGGCTCGGCGGCTGGCCGACCGCCATCGGCCATGCCAGGCGAGAATCCGAAGGAGGCTCCTTCCCCGAATCGATCCGACCAAGGGGCTGGAGCCGGCATATCGGCCGAATTCCAGGGCAGGGGCACGCGGCAGCCGTCGCGACCCTTCTTGCTCTGCTGGCGCACCGTGTCGAACGCCGTGGGGTCCTCAAGCCGGTCCCATGGAATATCGGCCACTTCCGGCAGCCCAAGCTCATCGCCCTGGTAAATGTAGGCGGTTCCCGGCAAAGCCAGCTCCACCAATGCGGCGGCCCGCGCACGCCGGGCACCGAGCGCGCGGTCCTCGGCATACGAGGTTCCGTCCCTCAGCAGCCAGTCCGTCGCCAGTTGGAACAGCCCCCTCGACTTCACCTGCGCCAGACCATACCGCGACGCCACACGAGGCGTATCGTGGTTGCCGAGCACCCATGTGGCGCTCGAACGCGAGCGCCGAGCCGAGGCCAGCTCGGCGTCGATCGCGGCGCGGTACTCCCGATAGCCCCACAACGACTGCTGCAGATCGAAGTTGAACACCTGCCCGAGCTCATCATCCGACGCATACCGATGCTCATGCTCGGGCACGATGGAGATCTCCGCCACCGCGCACAGCGGAGGGTCATACGAGTCGAACACCCGCCGCCAGCCACGGTAGATCTCATGCACCTCGTCACGGTCCCACAGGGGGTGCCGGCCGTCCGGGCACCGGTCATCGTCCACGGTCCACTCGTCGAGATCGGACCGTCCGTCGATCTGCTTGGCCAATCCGTTGGCCACGTCGACGCGGAAGCCGTCGACGCCCAAGTCGCCCCAGAAACGCAGCACGTCTTCGAATTCGGCGCGTACCCCGGGGTTGTCCCAGTTCAGATCGGCCTGTTCCCTGGCGTAGATATGCAGATACCATTGCCCGTCATCCACGCGCTGCCATGCCGATCCGCCCATCTTGGACAGCCAGCCGGTCGGCGGCAGTTCACCGTGGTCGCCACGCCCGTCACGGAAGATGTAGTACGCGCGTTCTGGCGAGCCCGGACCGGCGGCGAGCGCCTTGCGGAACCACGGATGCTCGGTGGACGTATGGTTGGGCACGATGTCGATGATGATGCGCATGCCCTGATCGTGCACGGCGTCGACCAGTTCGCGGAACTGGCCGAGCGTGCCGAACTGTTCGGCCACATCACGATAGTCGATGACGTCGTAGCCGCCGTCCGCAAACCCGGAGCGGAAGATGGGATTCAGCCACACGCCGTCCACGCCGAGACGCCTGAGATACGGCAGGCTGCGGATCGCACCGGAGAAATCCCCGATCCCGTCGCCGTCACCGTCCCGAAAGCTGCGCGGATACAGCTGGTACATCACCGCCTGGCGCCACCAGTCGCCATTGCCTCCGCGTGGGATCATCGGTTCATCCTTTCTCGTGCGGCGGATGCGGCACGGCGGGCCCCTCCGGCGGCCCCGAAAAGAGGGACGCAAGAGGAGGCCCGCACGATTTGCCGGTCAGCCGGCCGTCGTCCGAAGAATCGTCATCATGGAGCGGATACGCGGATGCGCCTACTCCGTGAATTCCTTCTGCGCGGGCAACGACCCGGGCGCCGCCTTCTCATTGGCCTCCCAAGTGGATTTCCACTCGTCGGTGATGACCTTCCTGACGTTGTCCCAGTCCTTCGTGCCCTGCACGTATTCCAGCAGCGCCCCGCCGAAATCCTTCTGCCAGGCGAGGCTGGGAAGCTCGAAGCTGCGAATGTACTTCTTGCCTTCCTTCTGGTAGGCGAGCGCCTGGTCGACCAGCGGATTATCCGGCTGGGCATCGTCGCCATAGGTGGTGGCCGGCATGGCGAAGCCCATCTCCTTGGCCACGATGCGCTTGGCCTCGTCGCTCGTCTGCACCCATTCGATGAATTTGAGCGTCGCCTCCTGGTCGGCCTTGCTGGCGTTCTTGTTCACCACCCATTGGTTGTCCATGATGACGCCGGGGCCATAGTCCTCTTCACCGGGGATGCCCATGTAGTACGGCAGCATGCCGAGATCCTCGTCGGCCACGTTGTTGTCCTTGATCTGGGAATACGCCCACACGCCGTTCGGGTAGAACGCCACCTCGCCAAGGGAGAACTGCGCGGTCACGTCCTCGTAGGACATCGAGGTCGCGTCGGTCTTGGCGTCGCCCGGCGACGTGTTGACCTGCAGATCATAGAGGTCCTTGTAGTTGTCGAGATACTTCCAGGTGATCTCCGGCATGAACGTGGTGTTGTTGTCCTTGTACTCGAAATACTCGGCCGGGCGAATCATGTGCGCGGTGAAGCGGTAGTAGTCGGAATTCTCCACACTTGGCGTGGTGAACGCGCCTTCAAGGCCCAGATCGTCCTTGTGTTCCATCATGCTTTCGGCCACGGCCTTGAGCGTGGGCCAATCCTTGATGTCGTCCGCGGACTTGATGACCGCATAGTCCTTGGAGCAGTAGTCCTTGACGATCTTCTTGTTATAGATGATGCCGTACCATTCCTGCACGTACGGGATCGCGTACACGTTCTCGGAATCCTGCACCGCACTGGCCTTGCCGGCATCGGTCAGATTCTTGTAGACATCGGTATCCTGCATCGGGGTCAGGTACTTCTTGTACTTGGCCAGATCGTTCGGGCTCATCGTCCATGTGGTCGGGGGCTCGCTCTTGGCCAGTTCCGAAGTCAGCGTGGTCTCATAATCGGCCATCGTGGCGGTGACCACGTCCACCTTGATTCCCGTCTCGTCGGTGAATGCCTTGGCGAGCTCGTCGAACTGGTCGACGACTTCGGGCTTCGAATTCAGGTAATACACCTTGCCCTGAGCGGTGTCGCCGCTCGAATCGCCGTTGGAGGAGCCGCAGGCCCCCAGCCCGACGATCATGGCGGCCGCGGTGCCGGCAGCGATGATTGCCCTCTTGTTCATGGTGATCTCCTTATCCTTGGGGCGCCTCATAGGAGGCGTTTACGGGAATGCCGGCGACTTCGCCGTCTTCCCCGACGCGGAAGCGCCGTTTTGCCGGCCCATCCGCGTCATCCGTGCGGTGTGCGTGCCGCAACCGCATCAGCGATGCCCTTGACGGGCTCATAGATGCGACTGCAGATACATGTCGACGATGTCCATCGCGCGGTTGGTACGGAACCCGTAGTACCCGTGCGTGCCATCATTGAGTTTGATGAACGAGACCTCCTTGCCGAGCTCCTTCATGCGCCGGTACAGCCGGCAGCTCTGATTGAACGGCACATCCGAATCCCTCCCGCCGTGCATGATCAGCGTCGGCGGAACATCGGACTGCACGGACAGCATGGTGATCGGCGACGCCGCCGCAGCCAGGTCGGGGTGCTCAAGCGATCGCACGCCTCCCAGTTCCCTGCCGATGGCGCCGTCGGGGCTGTTGTTGTCCATGATGGTCGGATAGTAGTTCATCGCGGTCATGTCGGTGACGCCGTACCAGTCGATGATGCAGGATACCGCGGCGCTGTACTCGCGATAGTCGTCGGTATCCGGACCGGAATCCGCGGTGAATCCGGCCTGCAGCACCGTGGTCCCGCCTGAGGAATCACCCCACAGCGCCACCCGGTCGGCGTCTACCCGCAAGCGTTCCGCGTGCTTGCGCACATACCGTATCGCCGTCTTGCAATCCTGCATCTGCGCGGGAAACGGGGCGATGTCGCTGGAGCGGTACTGCAATGCCGCCACCACGTATCCACGCTCCGCGATGCGCACATAGTAGTTCAGGTAGTCCAACACGGTCTGCGGGCCGAATCCGGAACCACGGACGAACACCACGACCGGCCATGCCGAAACCCGCCTGCGGACCGGCATGTCATCGGTTCTCGGGCTGAATATCCACATGGGAAGGTCCACGGCACCGCCGCCATATGCCTCGTCAACGGTTCTGGTCACGTAGGTTTCCCGGTGGATCATGACCGGGTAGAGAAAATCGTCCTCATTGAGGTCGTCGATCACCATGCATCCTTCGGGGACTTCCGGGGAACGAGGGAATTCCCGGCGAATCGGCACCTCCACCGCACCCAGTGGCGTCGGAGAGCCGGGATCGGCCTCCGTGCCTCCCCAAAACCAATCGGATGTCCGCATGGCGCATTCCTTCCCGCTACGATGCGGCGAACCGACGGCGATGCGCCATCACATCACCTCGCCACACTGCGCTGATTAAAGAATTTTCTTAATTACATAGAATATTCCTTTTTCATTCTGATGTCAAACCGTTTCGACACAAAACGGTGCCATTGGTATGTCTGGCGCACCGGCTTCTCGCCGGGCTCGGCACGGCGCCGCTCGGCGTCCGCCGCCGCCGCTGCGCGGAATACTCGAGTTGTCGGTGTCGGCTCTCATATAACAACCGGTTTCAGACGCTCCGAATACCGTGATATATCGTTACATCAGCCCGTTGCCGCGTATGCGCGCACCGACAACTCAACTTCTACGGACCGTGCGGAATATCAGCGCACGCGCACAGGGCCGGTACTGTCGCGCACGATCAATTTCGGAGGAATGAGCACTTTCCGATCGGGATCGTCATCCTCCGATTCAAGGACAAGCCGGAACGCCCGCTCCGTCATATCGGCATAAGGCTGCCGAACCGTCGTCAACGGCGTGGCCGCATGCCACAGATACTCGTTGTCGTCGAAACCCACCACGGATACCTCTCCGGGAATATCGACCCCCATCTGGTGGGCGGCATCATAGACCCCGACCACCTGGGTGTCGCATGTGGCGAAAATCGCGGTCGGCGGATTCTCCATCGCCAACAGGCGCAGGGTCTGGCGCCGGGCCAGCTCGCTCCATTCGTCGCCGGGACATATCAACGACGGGTCCAATGGAATGGAGGCCTCGCTCATCGCGGCCTTGCAGCCGTCGAGCCGCGCCCGAAAGCACATCATATCGTCCGGTCCGGTGATAATGGCGATCCTGCGGTGCCCCAGGCCAATAAGATGCCTGCCGACCTCAAGCCCGCCGGCCCAATTATCGAGCCGCACTTCCAAGCCTTCGGATGCAACGTTGCCACGCAGGTCGATAATCGCGTATCCCGCATGGATGCTGGCGAACAACTCCCGCTCCTTATCGAGAAGGTCCGCCGTGTTCACCACCACGGCCAACGGTTTCGCGCGCCGCAGGGACTGCAGGTAATACGGCGACAACGCCCCGTCGTCATCGGTTCGCGAAACGATGATCAGGTTCAGCCCATTGCGGTCCGCATACCGCATGGCACCGCTGAGCATCGGTGTGACCCAAGGGTGGTCCATCCGGTCGATAAGCAGTGCGATATTGCGCGAGGTGACATGCTTGACCGGTTTTTTCGAATAGTTGACCGACGACAGCACCTGTTCGATGCGCTGCCGCGTCGCATCCGATACGCTGCCGTACCCATTGATGACCTTCGATACGGTGGCAGGCGAGGTCCCGGCCAATTGCGCGATCTCCGCGACCTTCAATCGGCGCGCACCGCTCCGCTCCGATGAGTTGCCGGTCATACGCTCTCCGTTCTTGTGTGCAATCGAACCAACTGATCACCACAATAGCGATGCTGGCGAAAAACGGATGGCCCTGGCGCCGCAGGCCCTCCCGCACCGCCGTCAGCAGTTCCAGCGTTCGATCACGCGATCGCCCTTGTACACGGACAGTACCGAATAATGCGCGGTGTCGAGCCGCAGCAGCTTCGCCATATGCGGATCGACGCCGAGCCAGCGGGTCGTCAGGATACGCAGCACATGCGCATGGGCCACGAACAGCACGTTGCGGCCGTCCTCAAGCAGCGGCACCGCCTGGTCGATGGCCTGCTGAACGCGCTCGTACACGTCAGCGAGGGACTCTCCCGGGCCGTTGTGCACGGTCACCCGCTCGCCGGACGGCAAGGTATCGACCCACTCGCCTTCCATCGCCGAGCTGAGCACTCCAGGGCCGTCGCGCCACACATCCCAGCTGCCGCCGTTCATCTGCGCGACCGTCTGTCGGGTGCGCCCTTCAGCGCGGCCATAATCCCATTCCGCCAGCGCCGGCATGGTCCGTGGCCCGAACCCCGCCAGGGACGCCGTCTGCTGTGCGCGCTTCAACGGGCTGGCGAATACGCATTCCGCGTCGAACGGCTGCGGGAACAAGCTGCGGATGCGGTCCCCGGCGTCGCGCGCCTGTTGCTCGCCAACCTCCGTCAGCGGAATGTTGGTCCGGCCGGTATGCTGCCCCGACTCGCTCCATGCCGTTTGCCCATGCCGGAGCAGGACCAGCCGCCCCAGTGCGGCGGCACTGCCGCTGTTCGTTTCGCTCATGTACCCAACTCTACTCACTTCCGCGTCGCGACCATGCCAAATAATGGTGTGTATGACCGAATTTCAGGATGAGTCGACAGCCGACCGCATCATCGCGCAGCTCGACCGGGTAAATGCAAAGGTGGATGACATGCGCAACGAACGCCTCAATGATCCTGATTCCATGGGGGACAAGCTGCTGAAGTTCGCTTTGCCGTCGATCGCCGGCTTCGTGGCCGGGAAGGTATTCCAACTGCTGTGGAACAAGGGTACCGGAGCCAAGCTGTCGGAGGAGGATGAAGCTCAGCAGGGGCTGTTGATGAGCGTGCTGTTCGCCGCGCTGTCGGCGGCGTTCACCGCATCGGTGTCGATGCTGTCCGACCGGGGGTCGAAGGCCTTCGTCGCGCGCCGCCACCGCAAGCGCGCCGCGCGCTAACCTCTTCGCGGAATCCGTTTACTGTGAGCGGAAACATTGGCATCGGCGTGATTTCCTGCGACAATGGCCGCATGGTTACCAATAGCACTATTGAAACCCTGCTCAATCGCAGGTCGATCCGCAAGTTCGCCGACGAACCGATCGACGATGACACCATCGCCACACTGGAAACGGTTGCTCAGCATGCCGCATCCAGCCAGTATCTCAATGACTGGTCCGCCGTACGCATCACCGATCCCGATCCCAAGGCCCGGCTTGCGGCTATCGCCAAGCAGCCGTACATCGCCGAGGCCCCGCTGCTGTATGTGTTCATCCTTGACGAGCACCGCAACGCCGCCATCGCGAAGGCCAAAGGGGCTCCTGCAGGCGAAATCACGCTGGACGCGAGCTACCGGTTCACGCAGGCGCAGAACGATGCCGTACTGGACCTGCATGCCATGGAGACGGCGGCGTATTCGTTGGGATTGGGCTGCGTGATTCTCGGTTCGCTGCTGAACGATGTGGACGCGTTGATCGGCATGATGAACCTGCCGGAATACACGTATCCCGTCTTGGGTCTGGCGATCGGCAAACCCGACCAGCAGCCGGCGTTGAAGCCGCGCATGCCCCGTTCGATGCAGTTCTTCGAGAACACCTATCCGTCCGATGATGAGGCCACGCTCGCCGCGCTGCCGCAGTTCGACGCCGAAGTACACCAATACTACGATCTGCGCAACACCGACCGCCCCGTTGATGCCTTCAGCGATCAGATTCGCGCCGTCGCCACCGATCAGGGCGTGCTGAATCGCGCCGTCGCCCAGAAGGCCGCCAAGCAGGGATTCCGTCTGGACCGCTGACCGGCTTCCCCACCTTTCGTCGTGTCCTCATTGACCTGCCGAAATGGACGAAGAAGCGGCTCGTACCCCGCTGGATGGGCAATCCGCAGGATTGCCCATGGCAGTGCGCGAAGCGCACGTCGCATGTAATGTCGGGGGCTGGCGGCGCAGCCGACTGGGGGGAACGCATGTGAATCGGCTTGACTCAGGCGTTCGCGATAATGCTCCCTCAGGCCGCTTCGCGGCCGGCTCCCCTCCAAGAGGGGAGCCGGAATTACTAAAGGAATTAACGATGCGGGATATTAGCGTCGTCTTGGCTTATAGCCTTTTTTGCGCGAATGCGGCTTAAGCTGCTGGTTCAAAGGAACCGACCGATAGCTGGCACGCGGATCCCGATGCGTCAAATGCCAGGTGCCGCAATGCTCGCAACGGTATACCCATAACTCCGCGCCGCGCTCGATCAGACTCTGATCGGCGGCATGCTGCGCCTGCATCTTGTCGTGATACATGATCTTGTTGGTTGCGGCGCAACGCTTTGGCGTGAAGTAGTACATGATGGTAAACGATTATAAAGCTGTTGTGGGTGGTCGTGTGGCTTTTGTTGTTGATATGCAAAAGACCCCCGGTGGCGTGTTGCTCGACCGGGGGTCCTTGTGTACGTGTGATGCGGCGGTGTGCTACTCTCCCACACCCTGTCGAGTGCAGTACCATCGCCGTGCCAGGCCTTAGCTTCCGGGTTCGGAATGGGACCGGGCGTCTCACCTGGGCCATGACCGCCGCAAATCTTCAATTCTCACGGCCATCCTGTAAGGGATGCCGGTCTTGTGGTGGTTCGGGAACCGGATAGTGGACGCGAGTTCCATGACTTGTGTTTGACCGCAAGTGACGTAGTGTTCCTTGCCATCAATCGTTTCCCGCAATAAAGACTCATCGAACCCCCGCAAGGGGGGTTTGCGTGATTGCCTTTCGTCCGTTAGTACCGGTCAGCTCCACCCCTCGCGGGGCTTCCACGTCCGGCCTATCAACCACGTGTTCTGCATGGGGACTACAGGCACTCGAGGGTGCCACGGAATCCTGATCTTGGAGGAGGCTTCCCGCTTAGATGCTTTCAGCGGTTATCCCTTCCGAACGTAGCCAACCGGCCGCGCCACTGGCGTGACGACCGGCATACCAGAGGTTCGTCCACCCAGGTCCTCTCGTACTATGGGCAGGTCTCCTCAAGATTCCAACGAGCGCAGAGGATAGAGACCAAACTGTCTCACGACGTTCTGAACCCAGCTCGCGTGCCGCTTTAATCGGCGAACAGCCGAACCCTTGGGACCTGCTCCAGCCCCAGGATGCGACGAGCCGACATCGAGGTGCCAAACCATCCCGTCGATATGGACTCTTGGGAATGATCAGCCTGTTATCCCCGGGGTACCTTTTATCCGTTGAGCGATGCCGCGCCCGTGCGCCGGCACCGGATCACTATCTCCGACTTTCGTCCCTGCTCGACCCGTCGGTCTCGCAGTCAAGCTCCCTTGTGCGATTACACTCAACACCCGATTGCCAACCGGGCTGAGGGAACCTTTGAGCGCCTCCGTTACTCTTTGGGAGGCAACCGCCCCAGTTAAACTACCCGCCAGGCACTGTCCCTGACCAGGATGACTGGTCGAGGTGAGACATCAAACGAGAACAGAGCGGTATTTCACCTTGCGGCTCCACGGATGCTGGCGCACCCGCTTCGAAGCCTCCCGCCTATGCTACACAATCCGCGCCTAATGCCAATACCAAGGTATAGTAAAGGTCCCGGGGTCTTTTCGTCCTTCTGCGCTTAACGAGCATCTTTACTCGTACTGCAATTTCGCCGAGCTCCTGGTCGAGACAGTGGGGAAGTCGTTACGCCATTCGTGCAGGTCGGAACTTACCCGACAAGGAATTTCGCTACCTTAGGATGGTTATAGTTACCACCGCCGTTTACCGGGGCTTGAATTCACCGCTTCACCCCAACAAAGGGGCTGACGGATCCTCTTAACCTTCCGGCACCGGGCAGGCGTCAGAGCGTATACAGCGGCTTGCGCCTTCGCACGCTCCTGTGTTTTTGGTAAACAGTCGCTACCCCCTGGTCTGTGCCACCCCCAACAGCTCCCCGGGCAAGCCGGTTCACCATCAGGGGCCTCCCTTATACCGAAGGCACGGGAGTAATTTGCCGAGTTCCTTGACCAGGATTCGCTCGATCGCTTTGGTATTCTCTACCTGACCACCAGTGTCGGTTTGGGGTACGGGCGGCACAAGCCCTCACGCCGAAGCTTTTCTCGGCAGCATGGGATCACCGGATTCGCGCCCAACGGCGCCCATCATCGCACCTCACCCTCGCGCCCCCCGGATTTGCCTGGGGGACGGGCCGCGTGCTTGACCACGGAAAACCACCTCCGCGGCCGGCTACCCTCCTGCGTCACTCCTGCGCTGACCTACTACAAGGACCGGTCCCAACACCACCACGCATCCCCCTCCCGAAGGAAAGGTAAGCCCGGGGGCGGAGGTTAGTACTCCAAGCCTCGGTTTTGCCGGTCTCATGCCGGTACGGGAATATCAACCCGTTCATCCATTCGACTACGCCTGTCGGCCTCGCCTTAGGACCCGACTCACCCGGGGACGACGAACGTGGCCCCGGAACCCTTGGTCATCCAGCGGCGGGGATCCTCACCCCGCTTTCGCTACTCATGTCTGCATTCTCACTCCCGCCAAGTCCACGGCCGGCTTGCGCCGCCGCTTCGCCCCTGACAGGACGCTCTCCTACCCAGCACGCCAAAGGCATGCTGCCGCGTCTTCGGTGGTGTGCTTGAGCCCCGCTACATTGTCGGCGCGGAACCACTAGACCAGTGAGCTGTTACGCACTCTTTCAAGGATGGCTGCTTCTGAGCCAACCTCCTGGCTGTCTATGCGACTCCACATCCTTTCCCACTTAGCACACGCTTGGGGACCTTAGACGACGATCTGGGCTGTTTCCCTTTCGACGACGGAGCTTATCCCCCGCCGACTCACTGCCGGGATACGCATCACGGGTATTCGGAGTTTGGTTGCTGTTGGTACCCAGTACGGGCCCGCAAGCATCCAGTAGCTCTACCCCCCGGATGTAATGAATCCGACGCTGCACCTAAATGCATTTCGGAGAGAACCAGCTATCACGGAATTTGATTGGCCTTTCACCCCTAACCCCAAGTCATCCCCCCGGTTTTCAACCCAGGTGGGTCCGGTCCTCCACGCGGTCTTACCCGCGCTTCAACCTGCTCAGGGCTAGATCATCCCGCTTCGGGTCCAGGACACGCGACTCAAAACGCCTTTTAAGACTCGCTTTCGCTACGCGTACCCCACACGGGTTACGCTCGCCACATGCCACTGACTCGCAGACTCATTTTTCGATAGGCACGCCGTCACCCCGAAAGGCTCCGACGGTTTGTAGGCGCACGGTTTCAGGAACTGTTTCACTCCCCTCCCGGGGTGCTTTTCACCTTTCCCTCACGGTACTAGTACGCTATCGGTCGGACAGGAATATTTAGGCTTACCCAACGGTCTGGGCGGATTCACGCGGGATTCCACGAGGCCCGCGCTACTTGGGAAAAACGACCGGCAGACCATGCGCGTACGGCTACGGGGCCATCACCCTCTGCGGCCCGGCATCCAATCCGGTTCGCCTCGCACACGGTTTTATCACTGCCGCCAAGCCCGCCGGAGGCTCGGACGCATTCTCCCACAACACCACGCGCGCAACGGCCGGCGCCTATCACACGCGCGTGGTTTGGCCTGATCCGCTTTCGCTCGCCACTACTCACGGAATATCCTTTCCTGCAGGTACTGAGATGTTTCACTTCCCTGCGTACCCCCCGGCCAAAGCCGGTGACCACCCATGACGGTGGCCGGGTTCCCCCATTCGGAAATCCTCGGATCAAAGCCCGCTCGACGGCTCCCCGAGGCTTATCGCAGCCCGCTACGTCCTTCATCGGTCCTGTCCGCCAAGGCATCCACCACACGCCCTTGCAAGCAACCCAACACGGATCAACCCGCAACAAGCCCACGGCGAAAAACGCTGACGACAAATCATCACACTAAACGATCACAAAACGATCAAACAAAAACCCACGACCAGCAACAACAAGAAGCCGGCCGGAGTCATTGAAATCACAGAACAGGAAAACACCAACAACGGCGTTCTCCCGCTCGCGTCCACTATCCAGTTCTCAAACCACCACGCACCCGCCGAACCAACCGCACGCGAACCAACGCGCCGGCGATCCCGCGGGGCCGACAGACCGCGCCGGGAAACCAATCCCGGGGTGGCGGTCCGGGAACCCAAAAGCATGCCCGCACCACCCCACGGGCCACCCCACGACGGGCGGACCCACAAGCCAACGACCATCTTCCACACCAGCAACCCCCGACCGGCCGGACCATCCGGCCCCGGGGGCACACACCGTCGGACAAACATCCGACCGAATTCTCCGTAGAAAGGAGGTGATCCAGCCGCACCTTCCGGTACGGCTACCTTGTTACGACTTAGTCCCAATCACGAGCCTCACCTTAGACGGCTCCACCCCTCACGGGTTAGGCCACCGGCTTCGGGTGCTGCCCACTTTCATGACTTGACGGGCGGTGTGTACAAGGCCCGGGAACGCATTCACCGCGACGTTGCTGATTCGCGATTACTAGCGACTCCGCCTTCATGGAGTCGGGTTGCAGACTCCAATCCGAACTGAGACCGGTTTTCAGGGATCCGCTCCATGTCGCCATGTCGCATCCCGTTGTACCGGCCATTGTAGCATGCGTGAAGCCCTGGACGTAAGGGGCATGATGAT
The DNA here is from genome assembly GCF_001042635.1 of Bifidobacterium scardovii JCM 12489 = DSM 13734. Classification (NCBI taxonomy): domain Bacteria; kingdom Bacillati; phylum Actinomycetota; class Actinomycetes; order Bifidobacteriales; family Bifidobacteriaceae; genus Bifidobacterium; species Bifidobacterium scardovii. The sequence goes on from NZ_AP012331.1 coordinate 3,081,005, forward strand.
CTGACGTCATCCCCACCTTCCTCCGAGTTAACCCCGGCGGTCCCCCGTGAGTTCCCATCCAAAATGCTGGCAACACGGGGCGAGGGTTGCGCTCGTTGCGGGACTTAACCCAACATCTCACGACACGAGCTGACGACGACCATGCACCACCTGTGAACCCGCCCCGAAGGGAAGCCCCATCTCTGGGGCCGTCGGGAACATGTCAAGCCCAGGTAAGGTTCTTCGCGTTGCATCGAATTAATCCGCATGCTCCGCCGCTTGTGCGGGCCCCCGTCAATTTCTTTGAGTTTTAGCCTTGCGGCCGTACTCCCCAGGCGGGACGCTTAACGCGTTAGCTCCGACACGGAACCCGTGGAATGGGCCCCACATCCAGCGTCCACCGTTTACGGCGTGGACTACCAGGGTATCTAATCCTGTTCGCTCCCCACGCTTTCGCTCCTCAGCGTCAGTAACGGCCCAGAGACCTGCCTTCGCCATTGGTGTTCTTCCCGATATCTACACATTCCACCGTTACACCGGGAATTCCAGTCTCCCCTACCGCACTCCAGCCCGCCCGTACCCGGCGCAGATCCACCGTTAAGCGATGGACTTTCACACCAGACGCGACGAACCGCCTACGAGCCCTTTACGCCCAATAATTCCGGATAACGCTTGCACCCTACGTATTACCGCGGCTGCTGGCACGTAGTTAGCCGGTGCTTATTCAACAGGTACACTCAACCGAAGCCTTGCTCCCTGCTAAAAGAGGTTTACAACCCGAAGGCCTCCATCCCTCACGCGGCGTCGCTGCATCAGGCTTGCGCCCATTGTGCAATATTCCCCACTGCTGCCTCCCGTAGGAGTCTGGGCCGTATCTCAGTCCCAATGTGGCCGGTCGCCCTCTCAGGCCGGCTACCCGTCGAAGCCACGGTAGGCCATCACCCCACCGTCAAGCTGATAGGACGCGACCCCATCCCACGCCGATAAATCTTTCCCAACACGCCATGCAGCATGCTGGACCATCCGGCATTACCACCCGTTTCCAGGAGCTATTCCGGAGCATGGGGCAGGTCGGTCACGCATTACTCACCCGTTCGCCACTCTCACCAACCAGCAAGCTGGCCGGATCCCGTTCGACTTGCATGTGTTAAGCACGCCGCCAGCGTTCATCCTGAGCCAGAATCGAACCCTCCACAAAAAAACATGAAAAGCATCCGAAAGATGACTCACAAACTATTTTCCAAAAAAGAAAATGACAGAAGAATCCTATAAGGAAGGATCCTCACACTAAAAACCTCACTCCAATTCAACCCCTCCCAGGGAACCCCACCACAAGGCAAGGCTTGGAATGAACTGGCAATCATTGACTATAAAGAAGTAGTACAAACACACTCTTGAGTTCTCAAACCACCACCACACCAGCGAACCGGACCCCGAACCAACCAAGGAACCAGAACCCGCCGCGCCGGGCAGCAAGAGATAAACTTACACCAACCCCCACCAACACGCAAACCACACACGACAAAAACACGCCAAAACACTGCAACAACAGCAATCCATCGGCGTGTCGAAAACAGCGTTTTCGACCATCTACAGTCATATTAAACCCCCGAAAATGCACCTCCATGTAAACGAAATAGCGTTCACCCCGGCGTGTCGAGCTCTTTCTCGCAAGGTTCAATCGCCGTTCACCTCGTGTACAAGCGATATCCGCGACGATTCTTCAGCGCAAGGGCCCCTTGCCGGGACCTCATCGGGCTCATGTGCGGATCCCACACGGGCCGGCGCGAGGAAACGGGAAAACGGGTATACCTATGTATATGACGAAGAAAATCGCAGTATTGACCGGTGCGGGCATTTCAACCTCCGCCGGGATCCCCGACTTCCGTGGGCCTGATGGCGTATGGACCAAGCACCCCGAGCAAATGAGCGTCTACGACATCGACGCGTTCCTTGCCGATAAGGAGGAGCGCGAATACTCCTGGCGATGGCAGAAGGAATCGCCCGTATGGAACGCGCAGCCGGGCACCGCGCACAAAGCCCTGGTCACGCTTGAGCGGGCCGGTATGCTGACTCTTCTGGCGACGCAGAACTTCGACGCCCTGCATGAGAAGGCCGGCAATTCGCCTGACGTGATCGTGAACCTGCATGGCACCATAGGCACATCGCATTGCATGAAGTGCCACGCGAAATACGATACGGCCGACATCATGGCCCATCTTGACGAGGAACCGGACCCGCACTGCCACCGCAACCTGCCGTACAGCGGCAATATGCCGTGCAACGGCCTGATCAAGACGGACGTCGTCTATTTTGGCGAGGCCCTGCCGGACGGCGCGATGGAAAAGTCGATGAAGCGCGCGCGGGAAGCCGATGAGTTCTGGGTGATCGGGTCGACGCTTGAGGTATTTCCGGCCGCGTCGCTGGTGCCGGTCGCCGCGCAAGCCGGTGTGCCGATCACGATCATGAATATGGGACGCACGCAGTACGACCGGCTCGCCACGCGACTGATCCATGAGGACATCGCCGTCGCGCTGCCGCGACTCGTGGAAGAGACGATCGCCGCAGAAAACTAATGCGCTCTGCCCTTTCTATGCGATGTGCCCCGCTGAGAAGATTCTCAGCGGGGCACATCGCATAGAAGACAGGTGACACATGCCATCGCGGCTCACGCCGCTTCGGTACCTCAGTAGATGCGCTTGGGCTGGAAGCCGGCTTCCTTGAGCGCCGCGAGGATACGGTCGATGTGATCCGGCCCGTTCGTCTCCACCGTGACGCCCAGCGACACCGCATTCGTATAGTGGCCGGAAGCCTTGAACTGGTCATGATCCAGCTGGATGACGTTGGCGCGCTGCTCGGCGAGCAGCGTGGCCACCTTGACCAACTGACCCGGGGTATCGGGCAGTTCGACCTCGAAGTTCAGGATGCGGCCGCGGGCGATCATGCCCTTCTGGATCACCGCGCCCATCGTGACCGTATCGATATTGCCGCCGGACAGGATCGGCACCACCACATGAGGCCCGGGAGCGGACGCGAATTTGCGCGAACGCAGGTTCAGATGCTCCAGTGCGGCCAGCGACACCGCGCCCGCGGCCTCCACCACCAGCTTGTGCTTTTCGAGCATCAGCAGGATCATCTCATTGATGTCGCGCTCGGTGACGGTGACCAGATCGTCAAGGAATTCGTTGAGCAGCGCGAAAGTGAGATCGCCCGGGTGCTTGACGGCAACGCCTTCGGCCGAAGTGACCACCTGTTCGGCGGGCACCACATGCCCCGCGGCGAATGAATTCTTGAATGCGGGGCTTCCTTCCGGAATGGCGCCGATCACACGCACCTCAGGCTTGAAGGTCTTGATGGCGAGCGCCACGCCGGCGCCCAGCCCGCCACCGCCGAGCGGCACGACCACATCGGTGACGTTGGGCACATCCTCGAGGATTTCCATGCCGATCGTGCCCTGGCCGCACAGCACCTCGTAATCGTCGAACGGCGGCACGTAGATCATGCCCTGTTCCTTGCTCAGCTTGGCGGCATAGGCCGCGGCCTCGTCGAACACATCGCCGTACAGCACCACATCGGCGCCGTACGCCTTGGTGGCATCCACCTTCAGCGGCGGGGTGATCTGCGGCATACAGATCGTGGCCTTGGCATGGCGCTCACGCGCCGCATAGGCCACGCCCTGCGCGTGATTGCCCGCGGACGCGGTGACGATACCGCGGGCGAGCTGCTCCTCGGACAGGGATGCGATCTTGTTGTAGGCGCCGCGAATCTTGAAGGAACCGGTCACCTGCAGGTTCTCCGGCTTGAGCAGAATCTCATGGCCGGTCATCTCCGACAGGGCGGGAGACGGAATGATCTCCGTATGGCGGGCGGTCCCCTTCAACCGCTCGGCGGCCTTCTTCAATTCGGCCGCATGGTCACGCTGCAATGCTTTGAGGACGTCTTTCTGTTCCATACTCGGTATTGTAAAACGTCGGGGCGCCAAGAGCTCCCCCCGATAATCGTGGCGCGAGCGCGTCCCCAGGCTCCGCAACGCACGATAACGCGCCGCAATACGGCAAAAGCCCCCTCGCCGGAGGGAGCTTTTGCGATGAACCGGCAGGCGACTTGCCCCGATCAGAGCTTGACGACGACGCCTTCCCATGCGGCGAGCTCGCGGGAGGCGAGCGATGCCACGGCATGGGCCGCGTCATACGTGCCGATCACGATGGCGGATTCGTCCAACGTGTCGGGCAGCAACGCGGCGGAGGCGGCGGGCACGTCGACGGTGCGCCCGGACAGGTTGACCATCACCAGCAGACGATCGTCATTCAGCGTACGGGTGAAGGCGTAGACGTGCTCGTCCTGCGCGTCGATCAGCTGCCAATCGCCGGCCGCGACGACCTCGTTCCCGTGACGCAGCGCGATCAGCTTCTTGTAGAAGGCGTACACCGAATCCGGATCGTCGAACTCGCCGGCTGCATTGATTTCGGCATGGTTCGGGTTGACCGAGATCCACGGCTCGGTGGTGGCATCCGGCGCGGTGAAGCCGGCGTACGTGGAGGCGTCCCACTGCATCGGCGTGCGGGCGTTGTCGCGGCTGCGGGCGGCCAGACCGACCAGCATCGACTCGGCGTCCTGCACCTTGGCCTCTTCGACGCGCTGGCGGAACGCGTTGATCGACTCAAGATCGCGGTACTGGTCGAGCGACGTGAAGTGCGCGTCGGTCATACCCAGTTCCTCGCCCTGATACACATACGGGGTGCCGCGGTGCAGGTGCAGCATCAGGCCGAGCGCCTTCGCGGAGAGCACGCGATTCTCCTCGGAGGTGTCGTCGCCCCAGCGGGACACGACGCGCGGCTGATCGTGGTTGCCGGTGAACAGGCTGGCCCAGCCGGCCTCGGCCACCGCGTTCTGATAGCTGGCCATGATGCGCTTGAGGCCCGGCAGATCCAATGCGCGCGGCTTCCACTTGACGCCGTCGCAGTCGAAGTCGACGTGCTCGAACAGGAAGAGCATGTCCAGCTCGCCGTTCGCGGGGTCGGTGATGTACTCGTTGCGCTCGGCGGTGATGCCCGGGGCCTCGCCCACGGTGAGGAAGCCCTCGCGGCCGGCGAACACTTCACGGCGCATTTCGGCCAGGAATTCGTCCTGGCGCGGACCGTCGGCGCAGAACGGATTCGGGTTGGAATACCCTTCCTCGCCCACTGGCAGATCCTCGAGTTCGGAGCCGGCTTCGCCGGGCAGCTTGCCGTTGGCGTCGGTGCGCTTGGAGATCAGCGTGATCACGTCCATGCGGAAGCCGTCGACGCCGCGATCCAGCCACCAGTTCATCATGGCGTACACGGCCTTGCGCACAGCCGGGTTCTCCCAGTTGAGATCGGGCTGCTTCTTGGAGAACTGGTGGAAGTAGTACTCGCCGCGTTCCGGCACGTACTCCCATGCGGAGCCGCCGAAGTAGGACCCCCACTGGTTCGGCTCGGCCCCCGGGGTGCCGGGCTCGTGGCCGGGCTTGGCCGGGCGCCACCAGTACCAGTCGGCGTAGTCGGAGGTCTTGTCCTTCGAGGCCTCGAACCATGCGTGCTCGTCGGAGGTGTGGTTGACGACCAGATCCATCACGATTTTGATGCCGCGCTGATGCGCCTCGGCGAGCAGCTCGTCCATGTCGTCGAGCGTGCCGAACAGCGGGTCGATGTCCTGATAATCGGAGATATCGTAGCCGTTGTCGTCCTGCGGGGACTTATAGACCGGGCTCAGCCACAGCACGTCGACGCCGAGATCGGCCAGATAGTCGAGACGGGAGGTGATGCCCTTGAGATCGCCGAAGCCGTCGCCGTTCGTGTCCTGGAAGGAACGCGGGTAGATCTGGTAGACCACCGCGTTCGACCACCACGGATTCGGGGTGGCGCCGTTCGTACGGATGAGATCGGGGATGATCGGGCGGTTGAAAGCAGTCATCATTGGCTCCTTTGGTTTTGCTGCGTATCGCTTGATGCCCAAGCTTACGCAACCGTCTTTTTCATTCCCATCAGGGGGATGCTTGGGTGTGGCGGAAAGAAAATCGCAGCGGCTCCCCTGACGTATCGGGGGAGCCGCTGCGGTGGGTCATTGCGAAGATGGAAGCAGGGCCTACGGCCCGCTACTTCACCGCGCCCCTCATCACTCCGCTGATCACCCACTTCTGGGCGAAGATGTAGACGACGAGGATCGGGGCCATGGCCATGAGGTAGCTGGCGAACGCCATCGGGTAGTTGGTGGCGAACTGGGAGCTGAACACGTACTGGGCGAGCGGGATCGTCTGGTTCGACTGATCGGTCAGGATGATCAACGGCAGCAGGAAGTCGTTCCATGCCCACAGCGCGGTCATGATCGCGATGGTGGCGTTGATCGGTCCCATCAGCGGGAAGATGATCTGCCAGAAGATGCGCCACGTTCCGGCGCCGTCCATGCGGGCGGCCTCCTCCAGAGACACCGGGATCGACCGGATGAACGCGGTGGCGATGAACAGGTTCGTACCCAGGCCCAGGATCACGTACAGCAGGATCAGGCCGACCTGATTGTCGAGATGCAGCGAGCCCATCTGCTTGGCGAGCGGCAGCATGACGACCGGGAACGGCACGAACATGGCGGCGAAGAAGAAGTAGTACAGGAAGCGGAAGAACCGCTTGTCCATGTTGCGGGCCACGGCGTAGGCCACGAAGGTGTTGGTCAGCAGGGTGAGCGCCACGGCGAGCACCGTGACGATCGCGGAGTTGAGCGCGGCCTTGGGGTAGTTGACCTTGGCGGAGGCGTCGGCGAAGTTGTGCCATTCCCACGTGGTCGGCAGGCTGAACGTTCCGGCCTCGGCCGGGGTCTTCAGCGCGGTGACGATCGTGAAGTACAGCGGGATCAGGATCGTCAGCGAAAACACCGCGACGACCGCGGTCAGCCACCAATTGACCTTATGGTCCTTGTGGAACGCCGCGTTCTTGCGGGCTTTGCGATCGGCGGCACCGTGCTGGGAGGCGGCGACGTTGCGAGCCTGGCGGACCACCGAACTGGTCTGCGGCGACGGGGTTTCGATTGCGGAGGTCATATCGGTCACACCTCTTCCTTACCGGAGAAGAACTTCAGCTGAACGAATGCGATAATCGCGAGGACGATGAAGAACAGCACGGCGTTGGCCGTCTGGTAGGCGTATTCGCCGCCGGTCAGGCCGCCCTTGAAGATCAGGTAGGTGACGGTCTCGGTCTTCGAGTTCGGACCGCCGCCGGTCAGGGCGACCACCTGGTCGAAGGTGCTCAGCGCGTTCTTCATGCTCAGCACCAGGTTGATGGTGAAGAACGGGCCGATCATCGGGAAGGTGATCTTCCAGAAGTTCTGCCAGGCGTTCACGCCGTCCAGCGCGGCCGCCTCGTAGATTTCGGCGTCGATGGTCTGCAGGCCTGCCAGATAGAGCAGCGTGGAGTAGGCCACGCCCTGCCAGATGGCCAGGAAGACGATCGGGAACCAGGCGAGCGTGTCGCTGGTGAGCATCGACTCGGACAGCCACTTGATGCCCAGCGCCTTACCGAGCGCCGGCAGCGGCGTCATGAAGATGTACTTGAACACGTAGCCGATGACCAGCACCGACAGGGTGTAGGGGATGAAGTAGATGGCGCGGAAGCCGTTCTTGAAGGCGATCTTGCCGTTCAGGGCCACGGCCAGGAACATGGCGATCAGGTTGATGCCGACGGTGATGGCGATGGCGATCAGGAAGGTGAACAGGTAGGCGTGGCCCACGCGGCCATCCTGGAACAGGGCGATGTAGTTCTTCAGCCCGATGAACTGGTAGTCGCCGTAGCCCTGGGAATTCGTGAACGAATACATGATGCCCTGCAGGAACGGCCAGTACAGGAAGAACGCGAAGATCAGCGCGGCGGGGACCGTCATCCAGTAGTAGGCGCGGTCGACCTTGCGGTCGGAGAAGGCGGAGACCTTCTTCTTGTTCGGCTTGCTGGTCTTGCTTGGCTTGCTCGCGGCGCGAGACGCGGTTGCGGTGGTCATGATGCTCTCCTTTCCTTTACTCCGTGAAGTTCCTGGCCTGGACCTTGTCCCACTCGGTCTGCATCGAGGTGGTGAACTGCTTGATGTTGCCGCTGGTCACCATCGTCTGCAGGTATCCGCCGATGTTGATCGAGCTGGGGATGTAGTGGTCGCAGAAGTCGACGAGCTTGTTCTCCTCAAAGAACGGCAGCACGCCCTCGAGCGCCTCGTCACCCACATGCGTCTCCTTGAGCGGGGTGAACGCGGCCTGGGCGTCGGCGTATTCGTTGAGTTGCTCCTCACTCATCAGGAACTCGATGAACTTCATCGCTTCCTTGGGGTGCTTGGTGTCGGCGCCCATGGTGAGCATCACGTCGTCGCCGGAGGTGAGCTTCTGCGCGGATTCGTCGTCGTTGGCCGGCAGCTGGGCGAATCCGATGTTGATGTCGGCGTTGACCAGTTTGATCTGCGGGATCGCATACGTGCCGAGCGGGATGATCGCCGCCTTGCCGTTGGCGAAGTTTTGCGTGCCCTGCTGGTACGTGACGCCCTTGTCCTCGGTCGAGTAATTGAGCACGTCGATCACGCGCTGCCCGGCCTCGGTCCAGATCTTGTCGAATGTGGTCTCGCCGGTCTTCAGCTCGTCATACTTGCTGGCGTCCACCAGCGTGCCCGCGACCGACGCCAGCGGCGCCTGGATGGTCCACGCGTCGGCGAGCGTCGCCTGCACCGGATTGATGCCGGCCGCCTTGAACTTGTCGAGCATCGCCGTGAACTCGCTCCACGTCTTCGGCGGGTTGTCCGGGTCGACCCCCGCCTGCTTCCACAGGTCCTTGTTGTAGATGTAGCCGCTGGCGTTGCCGGCGAACGGCAGGCCGTACAGGCGCTTCTTCGCCGGGTCGGTGGTCTGCACCAGATTCTTGGCGTTCTCCACCATGCTCTCGTTGAGCGTGTCGACGATCGGATCGTCGGTGAAATCATGGAACACGCCGGAAGCGGCGAACATGCCGAAGCTGATGTCTCCGTTGAAGGTGATCACGTCCGGCACGCGGTTCTTGACGAAGCGCGTGCGCAGATCGGTCTGCGCGTCGGCGGAGTTGTTGATGTTGATGTTGATGTTGGGATTCTGCGACTCGAATTCCTGAGCCATTTTCTTGAACTGGTCGGCGGCTTCGGATTTGAATTGGAAGAAATCCAAGGTCACGGTTCCGGCGGTGGACGATCCGCAGCCCGCGACGCCGAAACCGACGGCAAGCGCGCATGCTGCGGTCACGATGCGACGCAGCGTCCGCCGCATCGATCCGTGGCGTGAATGGGGATCCGCTTTCATTGACGACTCCTTTGGCCTCTCCTGCCCGACCGTAGCGTCATCACCACGATCATCGGGTAGCTTTTACGATACGGAACCGCAGTTTTCATTCCAAGCGTGTGCGCGCCTCGCTACAGTGGAAAATAAAAGTAAGGTATTTTTGTTGTTCAGGAAAAGAATTTCAGGCAAAGGGGCTGTTGTGGCGAACGAAACATCATCTGGTGCTCTGCGGAACGACTTTCCTCATTGGTTCAGCGGGTCGGAGTACATGCACCGCGTGGCGCAGGCGATCGCGAAATACGGTCCCGTCGCGCGCACCACGCTCGCTCAGATGCTCGGCCTGTCGCAGGGCGCGCTGTCGCGCATCACCAGCGACCTGATCTACGCCGGCGTGATCGAGGAGCTGCCGGCCGACACGGTCGTGCGCGGCCCCCTGCCGCAGGGGTTCGTGCCCAAGGAGAGTTCGGACCGGCGGGGCCGCCCGCAGACCGCACTGGCGCTGTGCGCCAACGCGCGCACCTTCATCGGCGTCAAGGCGCACGGCACATCCGCCGTCGCCGCCGTGGTCAACGCGCACGGCGAAGTGGTGTCCGGCCGGCATGAACGGTCTTTCCCCGACCGATCCCCGCAGCTGGTGGCGGATACGATCGCCGAGCTGGTACGCGAGTGCCGGGAGGAGATCGCCCTGTCCCTGCTGCCCGACCCCGTGGCGGTCGGCGTGGCGGTCGGCGGGCATGTCGAGCAGGACGGCATCGTCACTTTCGCGCCGTTCCTGCGGTGGGACCATGGCGTGGACCTGCGCGCCATGCTCGAGGAGCGGTGCGACATGCCGTGCGGCATCTACAACGACATCGATTCGCTGCTCGTGGATGCGAGCTGGTTCGGGCCGGGCGTCGGGCTGGAGGCGTTCGCCGTGGTGACCATCGGCGTCGGCATCGGGTATTCGCTGGCCATGCGCGGAGAGCCGGTGAGCTATCCGGATAAGAGCTACGGCCTGCTGGGCCATGTGCTGGTCGACCCCGAAGGCCCGCGCTGCGTCGCCGGGCATATCGGCTGCTCGCAATGCCTGACCGACGATTCGATCGCGGAGCAGTATTCGCTGATGGTCGGCAAGGCATGCACGTTCGACGAGTTCGCGGCCGACGCCAAGGCCGGCGTGCCGCTGGCCTCGCGCCTGGTGGACAGCACCTGCTTCCGTCTGGGATCGCTGATCGCCACCGTGGCGAATATCGCCATGCCGTCCACGGTGATGATCGCCGGCGAATCGGCCTTCCTCGCCAAGATGAGCATCGACTCGATCCGCGACGGCATCAGCCGGTACCGCCACAACCAGGCCTCGCCCGTGCAGTTCACCGTCATGAACCACGACTGGCAGCTCTGGGCCAAGGCCGCCGCCTCCCGGGTGATCGTGCGCTATATCGGGTAAGGGGACGGTCGGGACCGAAGCACATGACCTCGGTTCCGACCACCCCAGTCGACTACGTCGACAGCCCCCGCCATCGGGGGGCATGACAGCCGTCCCTTACTCACGCACGGCGGTGAACAGAACGGCTTGGACGGGCTGAGCCGTTAAGCGGGACTCCAGCGGAGTCCCGTAGGCGAAGTGAGCGGGCGCGCCACAGGCGCCCGCGAAGGCATCCCGCTACAGTACCCCCTACTCACGCACGGCGGTGAACAGAACGGCTTGGGCGGGATGCAGGCTCGGCGGGCGCAGACCGTAAGTCTGCAGCGCGCGGCCGGTCATCAGAACGCCGTTCTCGTTCCACCAGCCAAGCGCCGACTGGCCGTTGCCGATGCCCAGACCGTCGAGATCGAGATCCAGCCACAGCGGGACGATGCGGTACGTGGCATCCGGGTCGAGTCCGGGCAGATGCACCGGCGCGGCCGGATAGGTGGCCGACGTCGTGACCTGCGTGAAGCGGTAGAACGCGGCGGACTTGTCCGGCTTGACCATGCCGTCCAGACGCACGGCCGGGTCGGCGGAGTCCGCATGCACGCACGTGTCGACGGCGAACCATTCACGGTGCTTCTTGAACTCGGTGACCCACTCGCCCAGCTTGTCGATATCGGCCTGCGACTCCTTGAGCAGGTTCCACTCGATGCCCATGTGCCCGAAGAACGCCATCGCCATGCGCAATTCCTGGCTGGTGGCGCGGTGGGTCGAATGCGCCGGGCTTGCGCCGACGTGCTCGCCGATCATCTCGGGCGGCACCAGCAGCGACGTATAGCGCTGAATGTCGGCGCGCTCCACCGGGTCGACGCAATCCGAACCCCAGATGCGATCAGCAAGCCCGAGGATGCCCAGATCCACGCGGGCGCCGCCGGAAGCGCAGCTCTCGATCTCCAGGCCGGGATGCGCGGCCTTGAGGCCGGCGAAGATGCGGTACACGGCCAACACCTGCTCATGCACGGCCGGGCGGCCGGAACGCGGGGACACCGCCTCGGTGACGAGCTTGTTGTGATCCCACTTGATGTAGTCGATGCCAAGCTCGGTGACGCGCTTGTCCATCTCGCCGTAAATGTATGCGTAGGCGTCCGGATTGGTCAGGTCAAGCACCTGCTGCGTGCGGCCCTGCATGGGCAGACGGTTCGGCGTGGGCTTGAGCACCCAGTCGGGGTGGGCGCGGAACGTGTCGGAATCCGGGTTGATCATCTCCGGCTCGAACCACAGGCCGAATTCCATGCCCTTGCCGTGCACGTAGTCGGCGAGCGCCTTGAGGCTCTTGTCGCCGTCCGGCCACACGTCCTGGGAGATCTGCCAGTCGCCGAGACCGGAGGTGTCGTCGCGGCGGGAGCCGAACCAGCCGTCGTCGACCACGAATCGCTCGACGCCGGATTCCGCGGCCTTGTCGGCGAGCGCGGTCAGCGTATCGTAGTCGTGCTCGAAGTACACGGCCTCCCACGTATTGAGGATCACGGGACGAGGCTTGGCCGCCACGCCGTGCGCCTCGCGCCAGGCGCGGTGCTCCTCGCGCAGATGGGCATGGAAGTGTGAGGCCACTTCGTTCAGGCCGTCGCCATACGAACCGTAGAGCCACGGGGTGGTATAGGTCCCTCCGCGCTGCAGCGTGACCTCGCCGCCGAACAGGGCTTCGCCGCCGCCGATCAGACCGGTCGTGTAGCAGAGGCGCTCGGCGGACAGCACGCTGTTGCCGCTCCAGCCGAGGTGCGCCGCGTAGACTTCGCCACGTTCGAAGCCGAATCCGGAGATGCCGGCGGCGATCAGCGAGGCGTCGAAGTCGGGGCGGCCGACCATCGCGTCCTTTTCGATGCGGCCGTTGACCAGCTGCTGGCGCTGGGGGCTGCGTTCGCGCAGATGGTGGCCGGCGGTGGTGAGGACTTCCACCGCGTTGGGCGGCACCGGGAAGCCGAGCTCGACCTTGCCGACCTCCAGATCGCCGTCCGCGGTGTTGCGGAAGGTCATGTTCTGGCGGATGAGGCCGGACGGCTCCAGCTCGCACACCCAGGTCAGGGCGACGCCCAGCTCCTGGTCCGCCGCGTCGACGGTGACGGTCGGGGTCGTTCCGGTGGCTCCCGCATCCGCGGTCTCAATGCCGGTGACGGTGAACTTGCAGAACAGCTCCACGCCGTCGCGGCGCAGAGCCAGGCGGGGGGCTCCGATCCAGGATTCGGCCTGGGTCGGCAGGATGCTGGGCCACGGCGTGAAATCGAGCGAGCCGGACACGCGCTGCGGGCGCAGGGCGTCGTATGCGTTGACCACGGTCCGCGCGTCGGACAGCGGGCGGCCCCAATGGACGAAGCGCGGCAGTTCGTCGGCGTGGAACAGCAGGGCGAACGCCACGCCGGCATCGGGCTGTTCGGCGTATACCGCGGTCAGCTCGGCACCGTCGGCGGCAGCGGCTCCATGGAATTGTTCGATACGCGTCATTGCATTATCCCTTCAAGATCGGTGAAGTATATTGCGTTCCATTTCGATGGTACGGCAGACGGCTTTCCTTGCCAGCGTGCGGAGTGTTCGATGCACAAGGAAAGAAAAAACATGATCGGGTACCCGTTCCCACCCGCCGTCGACCCGTCAGCGGCGCAAGGCGAAGAAGTCCGTGAGCATCGCGGCGCACTCCTCCTCGCGCACGCCGCCGACGATTTCGGGCGTGTGGCCGACATGCGGGTCGCGCGGGATGTCCCATACCGATCCGCAGGCGCCGAGTTTCGCGTCCCACGCCCCGAACGCGATGCGCCCGACATGGGTCTGCAGGCAGGCGCCGGCGCACATCGGGCACGGTTCCAGCGTCACGACCAGCGTGCAGTCGGCGAGGTTCCACGTACCCAGCCGCTCGGCGGCGTCACGCATCGCCAGCACCTCCGCGTGAGCGAGCGGGTCGGCGTGGATTTCCCGGGCGTTGCGCCCGGTGCCGATGATCGTTCCGTCGCGGTCGAATACCACCGCGCCGACCGGCACCTCCCCTTCGGCCGCGGCCTCGCCGGCCAGCGCGAGGGCGCGTGCCATAGCGCCGCCGACCGCACCGTCAAACACCCTGCCAATCGTCATGCGATTCAGTGTAGCGGCCGGGCCACCGAACGGTCGCTGAGCGAGAAACGTTACATGTCGGCGCGACGGGGGCTGATAGTCTGGGCATGTCGAGGGAGGACGCACCACAAGGGAGGAACCGTGGCGGTACTTGAGCTCATCCTATGCGTGGTGGCGGCGGTGGTGCTCTCCTCGTTCATCAGCCGGTTCATCCCCAAGGTGTCCACGCCTCTCGTGCAGATCGTGCTGGGCATCATCGTGGCCGAACTGCCGTTTTTCCCGAGCACGGACCTCGATCCTGAACTGTTCATGGTGCTGTTCATCGCACCGCTGCTCTATCTTGAAGCGCATGAGATCGATAAATCCGGACTGCTGAAAACTCTGAACCTGTCACTGTCCCTGGCCATAGGGCTGGCCATCGCGACCATGATCGCGGTCGGCTTCATCCTGCACGCGATATGGCCGGTGGTGCCGCTGGCTGCGGCGCTGGCGCTCGGCGCGGCGCTCGGCCCGACCGACGCGGTGGCGGTCAGCTCGCTGGGCAAGGAGGCGTCGCTGACCCAACGCCAGCTGAGCGTGCTCAAAGGCGAATCCCTGTTCAACGACGCCTCCGGCATCGTCGGCTTCCAGTTTGCGATCGCGGCGGCCATCACCGGCCAGTTCGAGGTCGGCGAGGCCGCGGGGGATTTCGTCGCCTCGTTCATCGGCGGCGCGGTGCTCGGCATCGTCATCGGCCTCATCGCCAACTGGGTGTTCGAATCCATCCGGTCGCTCGGCTGGGAGACCACCACGTCGCGCATTCTGATGGAGCTGTTCCTGCCGTTCCTGCTGTATCTGGCAGCCGAGGACATCGGCCACGTCTCCGGCATCCTCGCCGTGGTGGCGTCCGGCCTGTTCATCCAATTCGACCGGACCGGCGTCGGGCCGAACGTGGCGCGGACCAACATCGTGTCCACCAGCGTGTGGGGCGTGCTGTCGTTCACGCTCAACGGCGCGGTGTTCATCCTGCTCGGCATGCTGCTGCCCGACGCGATGCGCACCAGCTGGGACGATCCGGGCGTGAGCAATCCGCTGCTGATCGGCGTCATTCTGCTGGTGTCCTTCGTGGTCGTCGCGCTGCGGTTCCTGTGGGTGTGCGGCATGCTGCGCATCGCCCGCGACCAGTCCACGCACAAGCGGCGCAAGATGACGCCGGAACGCCTGCGCTCGGCCGCGGTCATGACCTTCGGCGGGGCCAAGGGAACCATCACGCTGTCGCTGATGTTCACCGTGCCGTACACGGTGTCCGGCGGAAGCCCCTTCCCCATGCGCGACGAGCTGATCTTCGTGGCGAGCGGCGTGATCATCGTCACCCTGCTGCTGGCGAACTTCCTGCTGCCCCTGATCGCGCCGAACCGCCGCCATGACACCTCCGAGGAGATGACCGAGGTCACGATCGACGTGCTGCGCCGCACCGTGGAGGAGCTGACCGGGCGCGTCACCCCGGAGAACCGCCGGGCCATCATGATGGTGATCGACTCCTACACCAAGCGCATCACCAGGCTGAAGCAGCGCACCGGCGAAATCGACCCGCAGGCGTACGCGCAGCTGCAGATCGACGCGCTCGGCTGGGAGAAGGACTATGTCAAGCAGCGGCTGGCCGACGCGAAGCAGCATCCCGCGCCGAACAAGTCCCAGCAGGAGCTGGAGATCGAGGCCTGCGAGCGGCTGCTCGACCAGATCATGAACTCGCTGCGCCACATCGACACCGATCGCAAGACCGGCAATGTGGCATGGCAGATCAAGGGCCGCTTCCGCGCGCTGCAGCGCCGCACGGTCACGCTCGCCAGGCGCCTGAGCAGCAGGATCCGCCGTACCACGCCGCTGATGAGCGACGACGAGATCTTCGCCTCGACCAGGAAACTGCAGCTGGACGCCATCGAGCACGTGATCGACCGGCTGTATGAGGAGATGCGGCGGAGCCGCTACAACACCGAGCACTGCTCGGCGCTGCTGCTCGACTACCGACGGGGCGAGGCCGCCCTGCGCGCCCGCCCGAACATGGGCGGCAGCGCGCAGACCATCGTGCAGGCCGAGGACGTGAAGCGCGAGAGCTACGGCATCGAGCTCGGCGTGATCCAGGACATGGTCGAGTCCGGCGACATCACGCGCGCGCAGGCGAAGGCCCTGCGCCGCAACGTGTACGTGATGAGCGTGGACGCGGACAGCAGCCTGTAGGCCGGGCGTCAGCTGTTCTTCATGACGATGCCGTCGACCACGTCGGCCACCCGCTCGCAGTCGTCAGTGCACCGCTCCAGGTGCATGTAGATCTCATGCCAGGCGAACACCTGCAGCGGGTCGTCGCAGGTGGTATGCAGGGTGCGCATCGCCTTCACGAACAGGTGATCCGCGTCCTCCTCGATCTTGTTGATGGAGAACACATGCTCGCGCAGGGTCTTGGACCGCTTGAAGCGCGGCAGCTCCTCGATGAGGCCGCCCATCCGCTCGCACGAATGCACCATCATGTCCACCATCTGCAGGGCGTCGGGGCGCATGTCGAGCACGTTGTCGTAGTAGAGGCGGGACAGCACGCCCTCGATGCGGTCCGTCACGTCGTCGAGGGTGCTGCTGAGACTGGCGATGTCCTCGCGCTCGAAAGGGGTGATGAAGGCCGTGACCAGCTCGTCCATCATGTGGTGGCGGATCTCGTCGGCCGACTGCTCGATGCGGTGCATCTGCTCCATCCGCTCGCGCAGATGCGCGGGATCGTAGTCGTGCATGACGTCGCTCAGCAGACGCGCGGCCTCCAGGGCCTTGCCGGCGCTGTCGCGGAAACCGTCGAAATAGAACGCGTCGTTTTTTCTCGCCATATGAATGAGGTTCCTTTCTAGAACACGAACATGAACAGCTTGGCCATGGCGTAGCTGATGATGCCGCACCCGGGGAAGGTGAACACCCAGGTGAGCATCATGTCGCGGACCACGCCGAAGTTGATCGCGGAGAGGCGCCGCACCGCGCCGACGCCCATGATGGCGCTGGTCTTGGTATGCGTCGTGGAAACGGGGATGCCAAGCACGGTCATGACCAGCAGGCACAGCGCGCTCGACAGGTCGGCGGAGAATCCCTGGTACTTTTCCAGCCGGACCATGTCCTGCCCCACGGATTTGATGATCCGCTCCCCGCCGACGCTGGTGCCGACGCCCATGATGACGCTGCACAGCGCCATCAGCCACAGGGGGATGACCACGCCGGCCACGCTCGACTGGCCGTTGCAGAAGGCCACGCCGAGAAACAGCACGCCGATGAACTTCTGCCCGTCCTGCGCGCCATGCATGAAACTCATCGCCGCCGCGCCGACGATCTGCGCATACGTGAAGACCCCGTTGGTCCGACGGCGATCCATGCCGGCGCAGATCAGGGTCACGATCCTGCAGACCAGCCAGCCGATGCCGAAGCCCAGCAGCAGGCTCGCCACCAAGCCGTAGATCACCTTGACCCACTCCCCCATGTTGATGCCGCCGATGCCGCCCTGAATGGCGATCGCGGCGCCGGACAGACCGGCGATCAGGCTGTGGCTTTCCGAAGTCGGGATGCCCAGCAGCGACGCGCCGACGCTGTAGACGACGATGGAGAACAGCGCCGCGCACAATGCGATGAGCGCCGCATGCGCGTCACCGCCGAAATCGACCATGTTGCTGATGGTGGACGCGACGGACGCGTTGAACTGGGTCATGAGAAACACGCCCAGGAAGTTGAAGATCGCGGCCATGATCACGGCCGAACGCACGCGCATGCATCGCGTGGTCACGCAGGTGGCGATGGCGTTGGGCGCGTCGGTCCATCCGTTGACGAAGATCACTCCCAGCGTCAATAACGTTGTGACGGCCAAGGCCGGGTTCGACAACACCTGTTGGATAAAATGCGCTAGGGACACGTCCAAGTGAAATCATCACCTTCTTCTTCGAGGGGCGAAAGGATGCCACATCGATTGTATCCGATGAATAGCTACGTAGCTTTCATCATGGCATAGCGCGTGTTCGAGGACGTTCGGGGATGTTCGGAGGTTCCTGCGATGTTTTTCGGGGGTGTGTGGCTGCCTGGGCCGCCGGTGCGGACGGTCAGAGCACGCCGGACGCCAGATCGTTGACCAGCATCCACTGGCGCAGATCGGCGAACTCGTCCATACTCACCGAATGGTCGAGGCCACGGTAGCTCTTCGCGGTCAGCCACGTGTGCTCCTCCATCCAGGCGGACGCGGCGTACAGCTCGTATTTGGGAATCACCGTATCGTTCTGGCCGTAGCCGAAGAATACGGGGATCTGCCCGTCGAGCCGGTCATCGGCGGGGGCGGTCCCAGCTACGTTCCCGGACGCCACGAATCCGGACAGCGACACCGCCGCGCGGTACCGTTCGGGATGCACGCGCAGCAGATGCACGGCCAGCAGGCCGCCTTGGGAGAACCCCAGCGGCACCACATCGCGGTCCTCGGGAATATTGTCCATGACCCAGCGGTCGATGGCGCTTGCCGCGGCAAACGCGTCGCGATCCAGATCATCGCCGGAGGGCACCGCATCATGGAACCACGAGTAGGCTCCCGGCATGAATCCGCCTTCCTGCAGCACCAACGGCGCACGCAACGCGGCATAGTCGTTGTACGGCGCGATGTAGCGCATCATGCCGCCGAGATCCTCCTCATTGGAGCCCCAGCCGTGCAGGCACAGGAACATCGGGCGCGTGGGATTGGCCTTGCCGCCGCCCCTCGAATACTCGGCGTGGGTGACGGTCAGTGGCTCGCCGAATCGCCCCGGTACCACCGTGGACTCGCGGCCGATGAGATCATTCGTTGCGTCTTCGCTCATACCGCCCAATATACGTCAGCCACGGCACCGCGCGCATCGGATCGACCATGATGTGCGTCACACCATCCCGGGTTTGCGAAACGCATGTCGCACGCCATGGAGCCGGCGGCGGCGCCAACGTCACCGCATGCCGCCCTCGGTCCCGGGTCTCGCTGCGCGAGCCAGCTCCCGCCGGCGGGAGCATGCCAATCCCGACGCGGCAGAGCCGTGCACAGCGAAGCCGGGCAAAAAAGAACCCCGGCGGGGTCACCGCCGGGGAGAGAAAGGAGAGAGAAGAAGAAAGGGTTCAATTGTCGGGAACTGCTGCGGTTCCTGTTCAGCTCTTGCTGACAGTTATTATGTAACCATCCCATCCTTGACGCAATGCTGGTTTTCTCTGAGAACTTCCTGAGAATTATGGCGCTGTTGTGTGCATCCGCCGGAGGGAGCCGCGATTCCGGCCGGCAGGGCCGACCGATCCCCGCACCGCCGCGTACGGGGCAGCCCCTACGACCCACCCCCGCCACACGTATACGCCACCCCACCGCGCGTGCGATGCATATGCAAATAGGCATGCATCGGTAGACTGGAGCACAGATACATGGAAGCGCACATCGCGCATACGTAAGGAGTCGTTATGCTGCTGTCTGATCGCGACATTCTCGCCGCCAAACGCGACGGCCATATCTCGCTTGACCCGTGGACCCCGGAAATGGTGCAGCCGGCCTCGATCGATGTGAGGCTCGACCGGTTCTTCCGCCTGTTCAACAATCATGCGTACACGTACGTCGATCCGGCCGAGAATCAGGGCGCGCTGACCGAACAGTTCGAAGTGGCCCCGAATGAGCCGTGGATCCTGCATCCCGGCGAGTTCGCCCTCGGATCGACCTGGGAGTACGTCAAGCTCGACGCGACGGTGGCCGCCCGTCTGGAGGGCAAGAGCTCGCTGGGGCGCCTCGGCATTCTGACCCACTCGACCGCCGGCTTCATCGATCCGGGATTCGAGGGGCACATCACGCTGGAGCTGTCGAATGTCTCGACGCTGCCGGTCAAGCTGTGGCCGGGCATGAAGATCGGGCAGATGTGCTTCTTCCAGCTCAGCTCCCCCGCCGAGCACCCCTACGGGTCCAAGGGGACCGGATCGCATTATCAGGGCCAGCGCGGCCCGACCCCGAGCCGTTCATACGTGAACTTCTACCGTGCCGAGGTCAACGACTGATCGACGCCGGGTAAACAAGTACAGCAAGCACTGAACCCATAGCAATCCGGCTCCCCTCAGGGAGGGGAGCCGGATTCATTTCGCATGGCGTGCCGTTAGGCGACCACGCCATTCTTCTTGTCGATCGCGCGCATGATCGCCTTGTAGATTTCCGAGGCGATGAGCACCACCGCGGCAAGGCAGATGCACTCGACCCAAGCCCACGGGCCGAGCGGCGTGGTGCCGAACGCGGAGTTGAGGAACGGCACGTAGATCACCACGAGCTGCAGCACGACGGACAGGCCGATCGCACCCCACAGCCACTTGTTGGAGAACAGGCCGACGAATGCGGACTGACGGGACGAGCGCGAGGCGATCGCGTTGAACAGCTGCGCGAACACGAGGATCGTGAAGCCCATCGTGCGGGCCTCGGTCATCTGGAATTCGTGGCTTCCGCCGATCGAGCGATCGGTGAACAGGCCGCCTTCCAGGTGCATGTCCATGCCGATCAGCGTGACGGCGGCCATGATGATGCCGATGAAGGCGATGTCGATCCACATGTCCCTGTCGATCACGCGATCGGTGAGCTTGCGCGGCTTACGGGCCATCACGTCGTCGGTCTGCGGGTCGACGCCCATCGCGAGCGCGGGGGCCGCGTCGGTGAGCAGGTTGATCCACAGCAGCTGCGTGGCGAGCAGCGGCACGGTGACGCCTTCGGAGCCGGGCTGGGTGATGCCCATCACGCCGGCGAGCATGACGCCGCCGAACACGGTGAACACCTCGCCCACGTTGGAGCTGAGCAGGTAGCGCAGGAACTTGCGGATGTTGTCGAAGATCACGCGGCCTTCACGCACGGCGGCGACGATGGTGGAGAAGTTGTCGTCCGCGAGGATCATCTTCGCGGATTCCTTGGTCACCTCGGTGCCGGTGATGCCCATGGCCACGCCGATGTCGGCGGACTTGACCGCCGGGGCGTCGTTCACGCCGTCGCCGGTCATGGCGGCGATGTTGCCCTGGCGCTGCAGCGACTCCACGATCTTGAGCTTGTGCTCGGGGGCCACGCGCGCGTACACGGACACTTCGGAGGTGGCCTTGTCGAAGGCGGCCTCGTCGGGCAGGGCGTCGAGCTGGTCGCCGGTCAGGGCCTTGCCGCCCTTGGCGATGATGCCCAGATCGGAGGCGATGCGGGCCGCGGTCAGCGGGTGGTCGCCGGTGATCATCACCGTGCGGATGCCGGCGCGGTGCGCCTCGGCGACGGAGTCGCGCACCTCGGTGCGCGGCGGGTCGATGATGCCGACCATGCCGTCCCAGATCAGGTCGCGTTCGATGACGTCGCTCTGCTCGGAGATATCGGTCACCTCGCCGGCGGCGTTGGTCTTGATGCCGGGGATGTCGGCGAGCGACGCGGTGCCGAGCGGACGATACGCCTGGCCAAGCGTACGGTACGCCTCGCCGGACAGCTTCTCGACGGTGGCGAGGATCGTCTGACGGTCGCCTTCGGTGAGCGGGCGGACCGCACCGCCGACCGCGATGCGCGTGCAGTAGCCGAGCAGCACGTCGGGGGCGCCCTTCGCGAACACGGTCAGGTTGCCGTTGTCGCTGCTGTCCTTGCCGACGACCGACATGCGCTTGCGCTCGGAAGTGAAGGGGACCTCGGCCACGCGGGTGAGCTTGCCGAGCGAACGCTCCGCCTTGATCTTGCGCGCGGCGACGACCAGCGAGACCTCGGTCGGATCGCCGACGATCTCCCACTGCCCGTTCGATCCCTCACGCAGATCGCCGTCGTTCGCGAACGCGCCGACCGCGATGGTATGGGCCGCTTCGAGCGCGACCGGGGACCCGTCGGCGACAGCGGCGCCGTCGAGGCCCAGCATCTGGCCCTTCGGGGCGTAGCCGGTGCCGGTGAGCTGCACTTCACCGCTCGGGGTGACGATGCGCTCGACGGTCATCTCGTTGCGGGTGAGCGTACCGGTCTTGTCGGAGCAGATCACGGAAGCGGAGCCCAGCGTCTCGACGGAGCTCAGCTTCTTGACGATGGCGTTGTGCTTGGCCATGCGCTGCACGCCGAGCGCAAGCACGACGGTCAGGATCGTCGCCAGGCCTTCCGGCACGGCGGCGACGGCCAGAGACACGGCCAGCAGCAGGGAATCGATGATGTCGTGGACGGACTGGAAGCCCTGCGTGAAGAACAGCGCGACCAGCACGAACGCCGCGATGATGCACACGGCGATGCCGAGGATCTTGGAGACATGGGTCATCTCCTTCTGCAGCGGCGTATCCTCGTCGTCGGTCTGGGCAAGCATGTCGGCGATCTTGCCGACCTGCGTGTTCATGCCGGTGCCGGTGATGATCGCACGGCCGGTGCCCTGCGTGACGGACGTGCCGTTGAAGATCATGTTGGCACGATCGCCGAGCGCCTTGGCGCTTTCCAGCGTATCGGGCTTCTTGCCGACCGGCACGGATTCGCCGGTCAGGCTCGCCTCGGCGATGCGCAGCGACGCGGCGGCGAACAGTCGTCCATCGGCGGAGACGGTGTCGCCCTCGCCGAGCACGACGATGTCGCCGGGCACGACATCGGCCGTATTGATGTGAATGAGCTTGCCGTCGCGCAGCACCGGAGTCTGCGGCGCGGTCATCTGGGCGAGCGCCTCGACCGCCTGCTCGGCGCGGGCTTCCTGAATGTACCCCAGTACCGCGTTGACGATCAGGATCAGGATGATGACAATCGCATCGAACGGCAGCACTTCGCCGCCTTCCGCGCCGGGCGCGGCGTTGGCCTTTTCAATGAACCACGCGATCAGCGAGATGACGGTGGCCGCCAGCAGCAGGTATACCAGCGGATCTTGGAACTGGGCCAGGAACTTCTTCCACTTGGGCACCGGAGGCGCGCTGGCCAGCTGGTTCGGACCGAATTTCTCAAGTCGCCGCTTGGCCTCGGATTCGCTCAGGCCGACGGACGGATCGACATCAAGCGCTGTGGCGACGTCGTTCGCATCGGTCAGGCTGGGATCCATATTGTTCAACAGCGCCATCTGGGCGCGTGTTTCTTCGGACTGCGCGTCCGTTGCAGTGGATTGATCTGTAACACGATCAACCATGTTGCTCTCCTTGATATAGCCGCGGAGTTGTCAGCCCTCGCAACGGCCGGCCCATCGGGGGCTCCGGACGCCGCGGTAAGGCTGCGCGGTTATGGGCACCGACGCATCTGCTGCCGGTACATACCTTGCCATTATTCCATAACTCTTTTTCGGCGTGTGCGTACAGCGTAACGGCGTTTTGTTCGAATATTGCGGATTTTGGGGTGAATGCGCCGCATGAGCACCGGCGGAATCGGGTATCCGGCGCTTTCGACTACCCACCGCGCCCGGTTATCCACCGCACCCGTGTCTATCCACATATATTGTGGACAGACACGCCGGATGTGGATAACCATGCAGCCTTCGACCACATCGCCCGGTTCGGGTTGCGCGGATCGCAATCCCACACCCATACTTGCGCCATCGATATTTACGCTTCAATCACTAAGGGATAGATAGCATGACAAACCTTGATATTCCGGCCGTCAATAAATCCAAGTTTGTAACATTTAAATGTTACAAACGGGGTATGCGAATGAATGAAGTGCGACGTCGCCTAATACCGATCACCTCGAGTCAATGGGGCATGGTTACCACGGCCCAGGCGAAGCATGCCGGAGTGAACAGAATGACCCTCACCCGCCTTGTACAACACGAACTTTTTAGCCGCATGATGCAAGGCGTGTACCGCGACGAAGCGGTCCCGACAAACCGCTTTGATTACATTCATGCCGCATGGCTGGCCCTGCAACCGGAACAGACCGCCGAAGTCCGGCTGACAAACAATCAATTCGACGCCGTGGTATGTCTGGAGACCGCCGCATGGCTATACGGATTCGGCGATTTCGTACCGGAACCTTATCACTTTGCCGTTCCTTGGCGGCAGCGCACGAAACACCCCGATACCGTTATACACCGCAAATCGTATGCGCTCGGGAATGTTGACATCCGCGAGGGAATTCCCGTTACCTCCGTCAAGCAAACCTTTGCCGACCTATTAGGCGCTGGGGTCGACCGATCCCTCATCGCCGATGCACTACGATCGGCCCTTGGGCAACGGCTGATCAGCCCTCGCGAAGCGAGGAATCTCCTCACCGGCCATTCCTCTTTGCAAGGCATGCTCAATGCATTCGAGACTCCCGACGCGGATCATTCCACCCTTCCAGACCGTACCCAAGATACGTCCCGGTGATCATCATGCCCATTTCAGCCAAATCTTACGCCGACGCTCGTGCGGTAGAACAGGCGATCAAAGCCGCCGCCATCAATGAGCACCAGCGGAATCCATCTCGCCACGTCAATGATCTGATTCGGCAAACCCACTACGACAGATTTCTCTGCCGAGTTTTCAGCGGCGATGTCTCAAACGAGTGGGTTCTCAAAGGCGGCAGCGCCATGCTGGCACGAATACCCTCCACACGGCGCACGCTTGACGTAGATCTTGTACGGTCGGGATTCGACAAAGAGCAGTCGCTCGAGGAACTCAAACACTTGGCCGCCATTGATCTTCACGATCATTTTCGCTTTATTTTTCGTTGCGCCATAACGATCGGGCAAGGCGACAATCAACCGTATGTGAACGGATATCGGGTATCTTTCCGAACACTACTCGGCGTCAAGGAATATGAACCAATTCACGTCGATATGACCACGCCGCCTTGCCTTGCCCAAGAAGGTGAGATCCGCGAACCCGCAAACCGACTTCATATTGACCGGCTGCAAACAGTGCCATACCGCTTATATCCGGTGGAATCGCAATGCGCGGACAAGATATGCGCAATCATGGAGATCGTCGGGAATCAGCCTTCCACTCGGGTGAAGGATCTCGTGGATCTCGTCATTCTTGTGGAAACACAGCCGATCGATATGCACTCTCTCCGCGAGGGCCTGCGGAGAGAATGCGCACTGCGCAAGATCCCATTCCCTTTTACCTTTGCCATTCCCAAGCAATGGGCACAAACCTCTTACCGCCGTCTGGCTGCAGGGACCGCCGCAGAGCCAATGACTTTTGACCAAGCAGAGGCGCGCATTCATCGGCTTGTCACAGCGTGCTGCCGAGATAACGAAATCCCTATCCGCTCCTCCGGCGTCAATTACAGCGCCCCCTTCGACCACATCGCTCGGTTCGGGTTGCACGGGGTTCGGGAGTGACCGCATACTCGACGCATCCCAGTTACGGAACTGGTATGCAAAACCGCAGCGAAACCGCAGAAAGGAACATCATGGGCGACTCGACAGCGGCACCGCCGCGACCCACTTGGCGTGATATACTTTGTATATCCCGCTAAGGAGGCGACATGGTCAAAGCGACGATCAACAAATGGGGGAATGCCCTCGCGGTGCGCATCCCCAAGGAATTCTGCGAACAGCTCAGTCTGCATGCCAGCGATGAGGTGCGGATCACCCTTGAGGAGGATCGTATCGTCATCGAGCCGATGGACAGCCCATATACGCTGGAGAATCGGCTCAAGAACTGGAAGGGCGGACGTTACCACTCCCCCGAAATCGATTGGGGTCCGCCCGTCGGAAAGGAGATGTGGTGATGTATTTCAACCAGGGAGACATCGTCCGCGTCGATTTTGACCCGACACTTGGCCATGAGCCACAGAAAATCAGGCCGGCGCTAGTTGTCAGCAATGACCTGTTCAACCGATCCACGAGCATGACCATCGTATGTCCGATCACCAGTCAGGACAATGGCTTTCATCTCCATGACCGGCTTCCTGACCGATGCCAGACCAGTGGATGGATCGTCATCGAACAAGCTCGTGCCATGGATCTCAATATTCGCAATGCCCGATTCATCGAACGACTCGGAGAACCGGAGCTGACGCGCGTCTTGGATTGCTTACGCACGTTCTTCTAGCCTAACGGCATATGCCGATGGCGGAGCGCTCTTGTCTCTCCGCAATCAGGAGACGCCCCAATCATCACCATCACGGCTCCACCGCGTGCCGGCGCAGATTGCGGACCACGGCACGCTCGCGGGCGCCACGGGTGGCCCACAGGCCGAACGCGACCAGCACGAACATCGCGGTGCACGCCTCCCACAGGAATCGGCTGCCGAAACTGCTGATGACCCAACCTCCGACCAATGGCGCCACACCGTGCGACATCGACCAGACAAGGTTGTACACGCCCTGATAGGTGCCGCGGCAGTCGTCCGGCGCAAGGTTCGCCACCGTGGTGGCGGCGATCGGGAACGTGCCGAGCTCGCCAAGAGACCACAGCACGGTCGCGGCCGCAAAACCGACCCACGAGGTCGCACCGATCTGGAACGCGTATCCCACGGCGGTCATGAGCATGCCGAGCACCAGCACGCGCGTGTTGCTCATGCGTTTGAACACGGCGATGACCGGAATCTGCAGTACACAGAGAATGCCTCCGTTGATGGTGAGCAGCATCGAGTATTCGTCCGTGCCGAGTCCCAGCTGGGTCATGGCGATCGGCAGACCGCTCGTCGACTGGAAATAGGCGATCGTGTAGCCGAACATGAGCAGCACCATCGACATGAGCGGCCAGTCGGCAAGCGCGCGGCGATAGTTATCGACCAAGGACACGCGGGAAGCTCCCGCAACCTCTGGATCGGTCTCCGCAACAGTACCAACGACCGCATCCGCATCCGCGGATGCCGTGCCGTCCATCCGGATCGGTACATGCATCGTGCGGAAGAAGACGATCAGCATGACGGTGACGGCGACCAGGACGGCCGCCTCCGTGTAGAACATCAGCGCATACGACACCTTGACCAGCTGGTTGGCGATGATCGGCCCGGTCGCGAACCCGAAGTTGATCGCCCACGTCTGCAGGGTATAGGCGCGCTTCTGGTCGCGGATCGGCACGACATCCGCGATGTAGGCGGCGACGGCCGGCGTCGGGATCGAGGAGATCGCGCCGTAGACGAGCAGCGTCGCGCCCATGACGGTCGGATCGTCGATGAAGGACAGTATCACCAGCATGGCCGCCGCGCCGATCTCGCCGATGACGATCATCGGCTGTCTGCCGAACCGATCGGACAACGCCCCTCCGAACAGGCACCCGAAAATGCCGCCGAATCCGTACATCGACACGACCATGCCGGCGACGCCCGCATCGACATGCAGCTGCGACACCAGGTACATCGACATGAACGAGATGACGAACCGACCCATCCACAGGATCAGGATGGCCAGCCACAGCCCCCAATACAGCAGGGGCAATCCGAAAATCCTACGCTGCTTCTCCACGAGACATACCTTAACAAAACAGTCGCCGCGCAATGGTCCGCACGACGATTTGGCGCGGGGTGCTGGGACAATGAAACCTATGGTTATCAAGAAAGGACCGACCAAGGGGTCGGGTGGAAAGCATCGCAACGCGCTTCGCGGCAAGGGGGCGACTCCCAAGGCCGAGGATCGCGTGTACCACAAGGCATACAAGGAAAAGAAGGTCGCCGATCGGCGCAAGATGGCCGATCCTCGTCTGGCGGCCCGCCGCCGCGCGGCCAAGTTCACGTCGGATTCGGACGATCTGGTCATCGGCCGCAACGCGGTGCTCGAGGCGCTGCGCGTGAATGTGCCCAGCTCGCAGCTGTACATCGCCGCGCGCATCGAGCATGACGACCGCACGCGCGAAATCGTGCGTCTCGCCGGCGTGCAGGGGCTGCACCTGCTGGAGGCGGATCGGCTGGAGATGGACCGCATCGCGCGTTCGTCCAACCACCAGGGCGTGGTGCTCAAGGTGCAGCCGTACCAGTACTCGTCGCTGGCCGATCTGGCCGACCGTGCGGAAAAGAAGGCCCGCGCGATGGAGGCCGCCAATTCGGCCGCGGCCCGCATCAACGCGCGCCCGCTGTTCATCGCCCTCGACGGCGTGACCGATCCGCAGAACCTCGGCGCGGTGATCCGCTCGGCGGCCGCGTTCGGAGCCAACGGCGTGATTCTGCCGGAACGCCGATCCGCATCGGTGACCGCGGCCGCATGGAAGGTGTCGGCCGGCGCGGCCGCGCACATGCCGGTGGCCCGCGTGGTGAACCTGACCAAGGCGATCGAGAGCCTGCGCGAGCGCGGCTACTACACGGTCGGCCTTGACGGCGGCGGCGACAAACTGGTCGGAGAGACCGGGTTCGAAGCCGACCCGCTGGTCGTGGTGCTCGGTTCGGAAGGCAAGGGGCTGAGCCGTCTCGTGCGCGAGGCGTGCGACGCCATCGCCGGCATCCCGATCACGAACATGGTCGAATCGCTCAACGCCTCGGTGGCGGCCGGCATCAGCCTGTATGCGGTCGCGCGCGCAAGGCGCGACGCCGCCGCGGCTCAGCAATAACCACTGGATTCGCGGCTGGAGTTGGCCGACCAGAGCTGGCCAAAGCGCGCAGTCCGCTCCTTACCATCAGTATGAAAAGAGCTGCATCGTAATAAACTTTCTTATAAGAAAGTTTATTACGATGCAGCTCTTTTCATGCTATGCAGGCACGAGCCAACGGCCGCATTTTACGTCTGTCTTGGCGGCGGCCCATCGGGGCCGCCGCCAGCGATTCCGGGGCTCAGTGGCTCCACACCGCCGCGTCCGGGTCGTCGTCCGGGTTGTAGCCGTCGCCGTCATCACCGTAGGTGTACTCGTCGTCGACCACGCCGGAATCGGCTTCGGCGTTGAGCGCGTCCACATCCTTCTTGTCGAGCTTGTACTGCGGCAGCACATTTTCGACGTAGCTCTTCACCGCCTCGGCCATGGGCACGTCGTGGCCGGCCTTTTCGGCGAGGAACCAGCGGTGGTCGAGCACCTCGTGGAAGAACTGCGCGGGCTGGATCTGCGAGCGGTATTCGCGCGGAATCATGCGCACGGTGGGCTCGAACACCTCGCGCATCCAATCGGTCGCGACGATTTCCAGTTCCTCGCCCTCACGCCACGTGGACGCGCGGTAGGCGTCCAGATCGTTGAGCAGGCGGCGGGCCTGGTTCTCCTGCACATCCAGACCGGTCAGGCGCAGCAGCTTGCGCGACGCGTATCCGGCATCGACCACGCGCGGGCGCACCAGCACGCGCTTGCCGTCCTCGGCGGTCTTCATCTCCAGCTCGTCCACGTCGAAGCCGAGATCGTTGAGCTTGTTGACGCGCTTCTCGATCTTCCACATCTCGTCCGGGTTGAACTTGTCGGTGTCGGTGAGCGCGCTCCACAGCGAATGGTATCGGTCGGCGAGCCGGTTTCCCGTCTCGATCTCGTCCACATCGCCGGGCAGCAGCATGCCGGAGCTCAGATCCATGAGTTCGCCGATGATGTTCGTTCGCGCCAGATCGATGTCGTATTCGCGCTGGCCCTCGGTCAGGCTCACATGCAGATCACCGGTCTCGGCGTCGACCAAGAACGCGGAGAACGCGTCGGCGTCACGCAGGAACAGCACGTTCGACAGGGAC
The DNA here is from genome assembly GCF_001042635.1 of Bifidobacterium scardovii JCM 12489 = DSM 13734. NCBI lineage: Bacteria > Bacillati > Actinomycetota > Actinomycetes > Bifidobacteriales > Bifidobacteriaceae > Bifidobacterium > Bifidobacterium scardovii. Next base: position 3,110,243 of record NZ_AP012331.1, read on the forward strand.
ACGTCGCCCCAGTAGAAGCCGGCCAGGTGCAGGCGCACCATAAGCACCGCCAGGGCGTCGATCAGGCGCTCCGCGGTGTCCGGGCGCAGGTTGCGGGCGAACAGCGCGCGGTACGGCAGCGAGAACTTCAGATGCTTGGTGACGAGGATCGCCTCCAGAGGTTCGCCGTCACGGGTGTGGCGGCCGGTGACCACGGCGATCGGCTGCACGGTCGGCAGATCGAGCTTCTGCAGCCGGCGCAGCAGCTCGTACTCCCGCTCCGCCACCTGGCGGGTGATCTCCTTCATGGCGTAGACCTCGTCGCCGACGTGCACGAAACGCACGACATGCCGGGAAATGCCTCGCGGCAGATTGGCAAGCAGGTCCGCGGGCCACGTCGCCAGCGGCTTCTCCCAGGGAAGCGTGAACATTTTGGGATTCGAGCTCGCCGCGGTGATCTTCAGAGCCTGCGGCTCGGGGGTCTCGGCCGAGGCATCCTCCGCTTTGACGGATGTGGCCTTGAGCGCGCGCGGATCCAGCTGGGGCAAATCATTCAATTCCATGGGTTCCATGGTACTGGGGAACGTGGTCACGCAACGCGGCGATGGACCGCCCGCCACGCGGAAACGGAACGGGAACCGGCCCGCAAAAAAGAAAAGCCCCGCAACTACGCGGGGCTTTTCCAACGAGGCTTAAGAGAGGAAGAGAACGCCTCGTTTAATGGTTGGCATGATCAATGACCATACCAAGTATCTACTAGTTCAGACGCAGCTCGGTCGACGGAGAGAACAGGTGCATCTTGGACGGATCGATCTTGATCTTGACGGTCTCGCCGACCTTCGGCAGCGCACGCGGATTCACACGAATCGTGGTGAGCTTGTTCTGGTCGGACATGACCTGCGAGGCCTCAGCCGCGGAACCATCGGTGATGATGTTGCCGTAGATGTAGCCGTCGGAGCCCAGATCCTCGACGTTGACGACCTTCAGGGAGAAGGCGTTCGGATCGTCCGGGGTCGCCAAGCCGGCGTCCTCGGGACGGAAGCCGACGACGATCTGGCCGTTGTCCTCAGCGGTCAGCTTGTCAACAGCTTCCTTCGGCAGCTCAACGGTATCCTCACCGATCTTCGCCTTGCCGTTCACCACCGGGTGGGTGTTGATGTTCATCGACGGGGAGCCGATGAAGCCGGCGACGAAGACGTTGGCCGGACGATCGTACAGCTCGGTCGGAGCGCCGACCTGCTGCAGGATGCCGAGCTTGATGACGGCGATGCGATCGCCCATCGTCAGAGCCTCGGTCTGATCGTGGGTCACGTACAGGGTGGTGACGCCGAGCTGACGCTGCAGGGCAGCGATCTGCGTACGGGTCTGCACACGGAGCTTCGCGTCGAGGTTCGACAGCGGCTCATCCATGAGGAAGACCTTCGGCTCACGAACGATTGCACGGCCCATGGCCACACGCTGACGCTGACCACCGGACAGAGCCTTCGGCTTGCGATCGAGGTACTCGGTCAGGTCGAGGATCTCAGCGGCCTTCTCGACGCGCTTGCGGATCTCGTCCTTCGGGGTGCCGGCGATCTTCAGAGCGAAGCCCATGTTGTCGGCGACGGTCATGTGCGGGTACAGAGCGTAGTTCTGGAACACCATGGCGATGTCGCGGTCCTTCGGCTGCATCGTGGTGACATCCTTGCCACCGATGAGGATGCGGCCCTTGTTGACCTCTTCCAGGCCAGCGAGCATGCGCAGGGTGGTCGACTTACCACAGCCAGACGGGCCAACCAGAACCAGGAACTCGCCGTCCTTGATATCCAGATTCAGATCATCCACAGAGGGCTTGTCATTGCCCGGGTAGATACGAGTGACATGGTCAAAAACGACTTCTGCCATAATGTTTCATCCTTTCAGAGGCAGGTACGTGCCTCACGATCCGTTGTGGAAGGTTTCGGTGCTTCAGTTCACAGCTCACAACTTCGACGAAGCCATAAACATCGGCGTTTTTATTTTCTTCGGTTCGTTGAAGACTCTCTTCGCTGAGCCATATTCCACTATACACGCCAAAATCGTTTCGTCAACGCGTTTCGCGAAATATGTGTCGCGATCCGGACGCATCGCCGCCGCATGCCGAACCGTCCATCGCACCCATCGACGCGGCCACCCGGCGACGCGGCCACCCGGCGATGCACCGCTCAGGACTGAACCGGCCCGGCGTCCCTCTGCGAATGGATGATGAATGATATCTCGCTGTCATCCGGAGCATGCAGCGTCGTGCTGAACGCGATCGTCGAACCGAACTCGTCGATCACGGTGGAATCGATCTCCAGCACCGGAGCGCCGTCCGCCACGCCGAAATGCCACGCCATCCGCCCGTCCAGCACGCGCACGCGGGCAGTCACATCGTTCTCCACCAACCTGATCGCGTACGTGGATTCAAGGTACTCGTACAACGAATCGAAGGCGAAGCCCTCGTCATGCAGTCTGGGGAACCGGGCCGCGGCCACGTAGATGACCGAATGCTGGCGCACGCCGTCGTCCACGTACCGCAGTCGCTCGATCCGGATCAGCTCCGTCTCCTTATCGAGCCCCAGCTGCGCGGCCGCCCCGCCGTTGCGCACGATGCTGTTGTCGAGCACTTTGGTCTTTACCGTGCCGCCCGGATCGGCCGACCGGGGGGAGAAGCCGAAAATGAAATCATCGAGCGAACGCCGCCGGCTCCCCGACGGCGAATCGGCGGGGCCGACATCGGTGCGGAAGGTGCCGCGGCCCTGTTCGCGGACCAGCAGCCCCTCATAGATAAGGTCGCCGATGGCGTGGCGCAAGGTGATGCGGCTGACCCCGTACTGATCGCACAGCTCGGGCTCCGCGGGCAGCTTTTCGCCGGGTTGCATGGCCTGGATACGCTGCCGCAGGTTATCCCTGACCGCCACGTATTTCGGAACGCCCTCCGCCATGGTTACCTCCTCGGTACGACTGTACTGCCCTCGACGTTGCGACGCACAAGGGCCCCGAACATCCGGCATGATTCCCTGACGTCAAGTATGCCATTGCCGGGAGCGGCACTTCGGCGCACTCCCGGCAATAGGCCAATGATATCGGGACCATGGTCCACCCGTACTGGGCACACGCCCATCATCATAGACGGGCGATCACCGACCGTCACTGCGTGTCGGCGGCGGCCTTCCTGGCATCCCGGCGGCCCATCAGCGCCGAGGCAATATAGAAGATCACCACCGCGGCGACGATGCCGACGATCAGCGCGATCTGCCCGCCTGCGCGGTTCATGTATCCGAGCAGGATGCCGGCGACGCCGAAGTCGGCATCGGAGTACGTGGCGTTCGCCAGGCCCGTGTCGCCGAGCACCGGCAGCAGGAACAGCGGCAGGAACGTGATCGCCAGGCCGTTGACGAACGAGCCGATCACCGCGCCGCGCACGCCTCCCTGGCCGTTGCCGATCACGCCGGTCGCGCCGCCGGTCATGAAGTGCGCCACGATGCCGGGAATGATGATCGTGGAGCCGGCCAACGCCATGATGCCCATGCCGACGATGCCGCCGACGAAGCTGGAGATGAAGCCGATGAGCACGGCGTTCGGGGCGAAGGTGAAGATCATCGGCACATCGAGCGCGGGCTTGGAGTTCTTCACGAGCTTCTCGCTGATGCCCTTGAAGGCGGGGACGATCTCGCCGAGCACCACGCGCACGCCGGCGAGGATGATGAACACGCCGGCGGAGAACGTCGCGGCCTGCAGCACGGCGAAGACGATGAAGTTCTGGCCATTGCTCAGCTTGGACTCGATGTAGGGGCCGCCGGCGAACAGGGCGACGATCACGTAGATAACGGCCATCGACAGGGCGATGATCACGGTGGTGTCGCGCAGGAAGCCCAGCCCGGAGGGGAACTTGATGTCCTCGGTGGACTTGGACGGGTGCTTCCTGGAACGGGTCAGGCGCGCGACCAGGCCGCCCAGCGCGATGCCGGCGCCGCCGGTGTGGCCGAGCGCCACGTCGTTCGTGCCGGCCGCATCCTTCATGAACGGCTGCACGAGCGCCGGGGAGATCGTGACGATCAGGCCCTGCGCGATGGAGCCCCACAGGATCACGCCCCAGGTCGGCATGCCGGCGACCTCGAGGATCACCGCGACCATCGTGGCCATGTAGAACGCCACATGCCCCGACAGGTAGATGTACTTGAAGCGGGACGTCATCGACAGCAGGATGTTCACGATCATGCCGAAGAAGAAGATCAGGGCCGCCTCGGAGCCGTACTTCACGAGTACGGGACCGACGATGGCCTCATTGTTCGGCACGACGCCCTGCACGTTGAACGCGTGCTGGAACATGCTGCCGAAGGGGTCGAGCGCGCCGGAGACGACCGACGCTCCGGCGGCGAGCACCAGGAATCCGACGAGCGTGCAGATGGTGCCCTTCATGATGTCGGTGGCCTTCTTGCGCTGCACGGCCAGGCCGATCAGCGAAATCAGGGCCACGATGATGGACGGTTGACGGAAAATGTCAAGCAGAACCGATAATGCGCCGTTCATATTCTCTCCTTTGAGTCGAATGCTCTATCCGCCGGTCCGATTACTTGTTCGGCGCTTCGACGCCGTGACGCTCCAGGGCGGCGGCCACCTGCTTGGTGATGTTGTCCATATCGATCAGGCTGTCGAGCACGACCACATCGGGCATCAGGCCGACCGCCGCCTCGGCGATGTCGCGGCCGACGAACAGCACGTCGGCGGAGGTCGGCGTCACGGATGCGATGTCCATGTGGTCGGTCTCGACGCCGTCGACGCCGAGATTCTTCAGCGCCTTCTCGATGTTGAGCTGGGTCATGAAGCTGGAGCCGAGGCCGGAGCTGCACGCGGTGATGATCTTCATGGGAGTTGCCTTTCTCTGTGCGTTCGGACGCATCCGAACGACTTGGTGATTGTTGATGGAGGTTATTGATTGGAGGGGGTGACGTGCGTAAGACCGGCGCCAGGCCGGTGCGGTCAGGCCAGTTCAGGCCGGTTCAGGCCAGCGCGGCGGCCAACTCGTCGGCGTCGCCGGCCGCGTTCATCGCGGCGAGCCTGCCGGCATCGGTGAGCAGGCTGGCCAGCGCCTGCATGAGATCGATATGCGCATTGGCGTCCTGCGCGGCAAGGCAGAACATGGTGACGATCGGATGGGCCTCGTCATCGGCCAGCAGGAACGGCTCGCCGACATGCAGCACGGACAGCGAGGTGGCGACCACGCCGGTCTCCGGACGCGCGTGGGCCAACGCCGCTCCCCCTCCCAAATCGATATACGTGCCGCCTGGGGCGCTGATCGACGCCTTGATCGCATCGACGTATCCATCGGTGATGGTGCCCGCATCAAGCAGCGGACGTGCGACCATATCGACGGCCTCGCTCCATCCCGAAACATGATCGGCGTACAGCATGCCGCCCGGCTGGAAATACGACGTAAGCACGGTGCCTCCTTGCAGCTTGTCCGTTATGGAAGATTCGGCGCGGCCCGTTCCGCAACCAAATTCGTAATGTCATCATATCGTCATAACGTCATACTGTCATACCGGCGTGTCGCACATGCCCATTGGCCCGATCCACCCCCAGCCCATGGCTGCGCGCAAGCACCGGCGCCGTGGCCCTCGGGCCCCTGACCCCCTTCGGTTTTTTGACGGATGCGCCCGCGCTGCGCGGCGATGCCGCATTGCGGCGCCTACGGGATAGAATCAAGACAAGGTCGTGGAGGCAGGGAGGTATCGCCATGCGCAGTATTCGGATCGGCGTGGTCGAGGACGATCCAGCAGCCTGCCAGCGCGTGCTCGACTACCTCAACCGATACCAGTCGGAATTCGGCGAGCAGTTCACGGTATCCGTGTTCGACGATGGCGCGAAGATCGTGGAGCGGTACACGCCGGCATACGACATCCTGCTGCTCGACATCGAAATGAAGGACATGGACGGCATGGAGGCCGCACGCCGCATCCGTGAGCGCGACGACTCGGTCGTGATCATCTTCATCACCGCGGCGCCGCAATACGCGATCAACGGCTATGAGGTGCAGGCGCTGTCGTATCTGCTCAAGCCGGTGCCCTGGTTCGCGTTCAGCCAGGAGATCAAACGGTCGATCGCCATGGTGCGCCGCCGTTCCGACGAATCGATGCTGGTCGACACCGGTTCCCGGCAGATGCGCCTGGAGCTCGCCGACGTGCTTTACATCGAATCGATCCGCCACACGATCATCATCCATACGTTCGGCGGCAAACTGTCGATCACCGGAACGCTCAAGGACCTAGAGACGCGGCTGTCAGGCCACGACTTCTTCCGCTCCAACTCCTGCTACCTGGTGAACCTGCGCCATGTGACCGGCGTGGAGGACCAGGACTGCCTGATGCCGAACGGCGAGCGCCTGCGCGTCAGCAGGCCTCGCAAGAAGGCGTTCCTCGCGGCCCTGACCGATTACATGGCCGCCGGCCCGCGCTCCGGCGCGACACCCGGCACGGCTCCCTCCGGCACTTCCCCAACCGCTTCCGCGGGGGCGGCGCAGTGAGCATCGCATACGCCGCCGGCAGCGCCATCGCCTACGCACTGCCCGATATTCCCCGCGCATACACCGCCATCTGCGAGTGGCTCGCCTGCATCGTGTATCTCGCCGTGATCTACCGGCGCGTGCCGAGGCATCGCACGGTCGCGGCATCGGCCATCGGCCTGTTCGCCATGATCGGCATCCAGTACCTCGCCGGCATGATGCCCCTGTGGCTGTGGACCTTCGGCATGCTACTCGCATTCCTTGTCATGTATCTGATCGTGCTGTTCGGCGCGGGAACCGGCAAAAGGGAGGGGCTCTACATCGCGGCCCGCGCGTTCGTGCTCGCCGAGCTGGTGGCGTCGCTGCACTGGCAGCTGGCGACGTTCATGGGCGTGCGCGACAGCCTCTCGCAGTTCGAGTGGCAGTCGGTGGTGACGCTTGCCCTTACCTATGCGGCGTGCTTTGCGCTGGCATGGATGGCGGAGCGAGGCAATTTCAGCTCGGAGGAGCCCACCGGCGTCACCGCGCAGCTGGCGGTCGCCACCGTGGCGATCACCATCGTGACCTTTGCGATGAGCAATCTGAGCTTTGTCTCGACCAACACCCCGTTCTCCGGCAGCGTCGGTCAGGAGGTGTTCTATATCCGCACGCTGGTGGACCTGTGCGGCTTCGTGCTGCTGTACGCGCAGCAGGAGCAGGCGCGCCGCCTGGAGGCGAGCGCCGAACTCGCCTCGATCAACGCCCAGTTGAAAAGCCAGCACCAGGAATATCTCGCCTCGAAGGAGAACATCGAATCGATCGGGCGTCTCGCGCACGACCTCAAGCATCAGATCGCCGCGCTGCGCGCCGAGGTCGACCCGGAGCACGCGGCGGCGGGATTCGAGCAGCTGGAGGCGTCGGTCGCCGAGTACAGCGCCCAGCAGCATTCCGGCAACCCCGTACTCGACGTGATCCTGACCGCCAAGACCCGCACCTGCGCGGACCACGGCATCACCTTCACCGCGGTGGCGAACGGCAAGCTGCTGTCCGGCATGTCGTCGATGGACATCGCCTCGCTGTTCGGCAACGCGCTCGACAACGCCATCGAAGCGACCGGCAAGCTGCCCGACCCGCAGCAGCGGCTGATCCGTCTGGCGCTGTACGCGCAGGACAGGTTCACGGTGATACGCGTCGAGAACTACTACGATGCCACGCTGCGCACGGACAATGCCGGCAACCTGCGCACCACCAAGCGGGATTCCTCACGACACGGATTCGGCGTCAAGTCGATCCGGCACATCGCCGCGCAGTATGGCGGCGAGGTCACGATCCGAACCGAAGACCATTGGTTCGTGCTGACCGTGCTGCTGCCGCGGTAATTATTCGGCGCCGATAACGGCATGCCTTGGGATTCCGGGATTCCGACATTCCGCATCCGTTCGCTCTCGCCGCGGCCGACATCGGGCGCGACCGTGAAAGAAGACCGAATATCCGGATCACGCGGACCATATTGCATCGTACCCTCGAGTTGTCGGTGCGCACCTTGGCAGCACAGGCGCTTTTGAACGTTACAACCCATAGGTAAAACGTTAAAGCCGACGCCTTCGCAGGAGCCACGCACCGACAACTCGCACCCGCACGACAACGGGGCCTTTCCGCATGCGAAAAACCATGCGGAAAGGCCCCGGCCATCATGAACGCATTGCCGCGGGAACCTACTTGTTCTTGGGCATGATCCAGAACTTGAGCAGCGGGTAGCTCACGATCACGGCGAGCACGGTGTTGACCACGGAGGCGATGGTGCCGGCCACGCCGGCGCCCATGCCCCAGCCCTGGCACAGGGAGGTGACGTACCCCGGCAGCACGAGGTTCACGACCACGATCACCACGGCGAGGATCGCATACTTCCACGCGGCGTCCTTGAAGCTGGAATCGGACTTGAACACCCACTTCATCTGCACGAAGAAGTTCACGACCTGCGCGATGGCCTCGGCGCACAGGAAGGTGAGGAATCCGCCAAGGCCGTTGCCGCTTTCCGGATAGTTGAAGATCAGGAAGTGGAACGGGGTGGTGATGCCTATCGCGGAGACGAACACCGCCGTGCCGATCCAGGTGACCGCGAAGCGGGCGATCGTCGACACGTTCGACAGGATGTTGAACAGGATGAACTCCCAGATGTTCGGGTGCGCGTTGATCCAGCGGCGGATCGGCCCGGCCTTCCTGGCACCGGGAGTACCGGGGGTGCCGGGCGTGCCCGGGGTATCGGGGGTGTTGGCGGCGTCAGTCATGATTCAGCTCCTTTTCAGTGCGCTTGTTTGCCGATTGGTTGCGGAAGTAGCCCGCGATGATGCCTCCGAGGCCGCGGAAGGTGTGTCCGTTCGCGATCTTGACGATCGCATCGACCATGGCCGCGTCGACCATGCCCTGCGTCATCTTGCTCATGGCCCGCGGCGGCATGTTCAGGATGAACAGCGTGTTGAGGTCCGGGGCCCCGGTCTTCTGGCGGGTCTTCGCCTCGTTCTTGATAAGCGTCTTGGCGACCGTCCTGGCCACGAAGCCCTTCGAATCGACCCAGCTGGAGATCGGATCGTTCACGCCGAAGGTCGTCGGCTTGCCCGGGGCGATGACGTCGCGCCTGAACAGCACGGTCATCTCGGCGTCGGTCACGTTCTTCACGTCACCGGTCAGGTAGTGGCCGAGCGCCGGATCGGCGGGGACGGCATCCACGTCGCCGGCGACGGCGAACGGCGTGCTGAGCGGCAGATCGGCGGCATTGCCGCCGACCATCAGCGTCCATACGCCGGATTCGGTCTTCCAGCCGTTGGCGGCCACGTCGAAGTGTCGGAACGTGTACCGGTCGAACGCGATGCGCACGGTTGCGGTCTCATGGGCGGCAAGCGCGACCTTCGCGAATCCCTTGAGCTCGCGGTCCGGGCGCAGCACGCCGCCCTCCGGCCCGCGCACGTACAGCTGGGCCACGGTGGCTCCGGCGACGTCGGAACCATTGGTGACGGTGAAGCTCACGCCGGTCTCGTCGGCCGTCAGCCCGCCGTAAGCGAACGAGCTGTAGCTCAGACCGTAGCCGAACGGGAATCGGACCGGCACCTGCACGGTCCCGTAGTAGCGGTACCCGACGAACGGCCCCTCGCGGTAGATCGCATCGCGGCCGACGGCCGGATACCAGCCGGAGGACGGGCAGTCGTCGTAGCGCATCGGCCAGGTTTCGGCCAGATGCCCGGACGGATTGACCGCGCCGGTCAGCACGCGCGCCGCGGCGGAGGCCCCGGCCTGACCGGACAGGCCGATGTACAGCACGGCTTCCACGTCGTCGAACCACGGCAGCTCGACCGGCGAGCCGGCGACCAGCACGGCGATGACCGGCTTCCCGGTCTTCGCCAGCGCGGCCATCAGATCGTTCTGCACCTTCGGGATCGCCATCGTGGAGCGGTCGAGCCCTTCGGATTCGCTGCGCTCGTCAAGGCCGACGACGGCAAGGATCGCGTCGACGTCGCCATGCGCGGCGAGAGCGACCGCATCCTCAATGAGCACGCGGTTCTCGGCGCCATGGCGGTCGTATCCCTGCTGATACCCGGCAACGGTGATTCCGCCCATGGCCGTGAGCTCGTCAAGCAGGTTCTCGTCCCTCGTGGCGTTCACCTTGGACGATCCGGAACCTTGGAAGCGTGCGGTCTTGGCCATGTCACCGACCACCGCGACGCGGGCGCCGGCCTTGAGCGGCAGCGTGGCGGACGCGTTGTCGCCTTCGCCGACGATGGCGTTCTTGAGCAGCACCGACGAGTTTTCGGCCACCTTGCGGGCCACCTCGTGGTGCGCCGCGGCGACGCCGTCCTTGAGCAGATCGTCGCGGCCGACGCCGGCAAGCCTGGTCGCCGCGGCGATTTTCGCTACCTCGGCGGCACGGGCATTGAGATCCGCCTCGGACAGGGTGCCGGCCCTGACGGCCCCCTCCAGCTCGCGCACGGAAGTGAAACCGGGCGAGGGCATTTCAAGGGATCCGCCGGCCTTGACCGCGGCGACCGCGGAGTTCGATCCGCCCCAGTCGGAGACGACCATGCCGTCGAAGCCCCATTCGTCGCGCAGGATGTCCTGCAGCAGGTGCTTGTTCTCGTGCGCGTACACGCCGTTGATCTCGTTGTAGGAGGTCATGATCGTCATCGGCGCGGCCTCGCGCACGGCTATCTCGAACGCGGTGAGATAGATCTCGCGCATCGTGCGTTCGTCGATCACGGAATTGGAGGCCTGCCGGCACAGTTCCTGGCTGTTGACCGCGAAGTGCTTCGGGCAGGCGGAGACGCCGTTGGACTGGATGCCGCGGATCAGGCCGGACGCCATGCGCCCCGCGACGATCGGATCCTCGGAATAGTACTCGAAGTTGCGGCCGCACAGTGGATTGCGCTTGATGTTCATGCCCGGTCCGAGCAGCACGTTCACGTCGAGATCGTGGGCTTCCTGGCCGAGCGCCTCGCCCATCTCCTCGGCGAGCGCCGGATCCCACGAATTGGCGACCGTGCCGGCCGTGGGGAAGCAGGTTGCGGGTTTGGACGCGCCGAGACCCAGATGGTCGCCCTCGCCGAGCTGGCGGCGCACGCCGTGGGGACCGTCGCTCATCACGAAGCTGGGGATGCCGGCACGGTCGTTGCCGCGCGAGTCCCATTCGGACCCGCCGGACAGCATCGCGGCTTTCTCGGCGACCGACAGTTCTTCAAGTTCCATATCGTTCTCCCTTGCACTGACTTACCTTGACGAATCCGTGGCGCCGGACCGCCGGCACCGCGTCTGTGCAGTGGTGCGGCCGGTGCGGGAACCCGCGGCGTACGATTCATCGCTAGTCTGATTGAATCAGGTCCCGGGGGGCTTCAACCCCCGGATTACACAACCTGTCGTTTCACGCGCACGATTGGTCGGAAGGATGCGGTCAACGGCAAGTAACATCGCCGCTCGCTCCCCGACAGACAGTTCCAAATAACTTCTCAAATTTTTTTGAGAAGTTGCAGGCCACCTACGCCGGCACCATCCGTGTTCTGCCCGGCTGGAAGTGGGCGTTGCGGACGCAATCACCCGCAAACGGATGATTCAATACGGCCGCTCTATGGCTCCAGCAGATCTTCTATGCGGCAGCCGAGCGTGCGGGCCAATGCGAGCACGGTGGAGACGGCGGCTCTACTGAGGTCTTTGCGGCGCTGCTCGTACATTTGGATGGAGCGCAGGGTAACGCCGGAGCGGCGGGCCAGTTCGGATTGGCTGAGTCCGGCGCGCACGCGGATCGCGTGCAGCCGGGCGCTGCCCTCGGTGCGATTACCGGCGGCCCGTTCGTCGTACACGTCGACGAATCGGCTTTCATCGGCTTCGTGCAAAGCCGGGTAAAGTCGCACGATATCGCCGAACGGCAGCACGTCGAGAATGTCCGAGAACCGCACCCCCCTGGCCCATTGGCAGTATGCGAGCACCCAGCCGGCCCAGTATTCGGGGGTTGCGCCAGCGCGCAGTGCGGCTGGCGGCATATCGACAATGCAGGTCCAGCCGGTTTGCCGCATGATTTCGACCACCAGTTCTTCGCCGGACATGCCGCACACGTATTTGGGCGCACCCCACCCGAAGAGCTCGGCCGCATCGGAGGCGACGAAGAAGTCCATGAACAGGCCGGCCGGCAACCCGCAATCGTTCAGCGCATAATCGAACGCGCCGGCCAAGTTGGCCATGGCGTCCGGCAGGTACGTCTCATCGTAGGCGGGGATCATCGTTGGTCACTTTCTCGCGGATGATGTCGCGCATGAACAGGCCGTCGAGATCGGCTTCAGCGCTGTTGCGACGGTAGGCTTCACGAGCCGTGCGGTCGCGTTCGTTGCGCAATACGTGGTAGGTCGAAGCGCGGGCGATTTCGCAGCCTTGGAACCGCAGCGCCGCGAACGCCCGAGGACTGGTGAGTACGATCTGCTTGCCGAGCTCGCCCAATCGCATCGCCTCGGCGAGTTGGTCGAGGGAAATCGCGTTATTGACGAAGGCGCGGGCGAACGAAAAATACGAATCGTCGGCGCGGTAGCCAATGATGGTGTCGGCTTGACTGGTATCCGGCAGAAACACTTGCTTCAGGTACTCGATGCCTTGCGCGGCGACGGCGGTGGTTGGCTGGAAACGACGGTTTTCGACCAGCATGGCCAGCCAGTTCAGGATGGTGTAGGGCGGCTGGGACAGGTCCAGGAAGAGGAGCCCGTCCGTGGTCAACGTGTACCGATTCGCGAAATCGTCATCCAGCCCCACGCATGCCCATTCCTTGGCCAGCTCGATGCTGCGCGTGCAATAGAATCCGCGGCCATAGTCGTTGTTCGGCTTGCCCATCCCGTATTCGGGATGTTTGATGACATGCGAAGAGCCATGCCACAGTTCGATCGATGAGGTCTCCATTGGCCGGCTCCTTATCTCTCGCCTTACATGTTTTCGATCATATCACTACAGTGATAGTCGCAAGGGAGATGAGGAATGAACGACACCGTTGTATACGTTCGCACACAACGCGAAATGCATACGAACGCACACAACACTGACGTCCGGAGTCATATTCCGCAATGGCGCAGCGAACCCGCCACTACAATCGGAATATGGGACTGAAGACGTGGAAGAAGTGGACGGACTGGCCGCTGATGGTGCTGTCTGTGGTGTTCCTGGTGGTGTATTCGTGGGAGATTCTCTCCCGCACGCATATCGCGCTGTGTGAGACCGTCATCAACGCGATCTGGGTGGCGTGCGTCGTCGACTACGTGGTCTCGCTGTGGCTGACCGACGACCGCTGGCAGTGGTTTAAGCACAACCTGTTCACGCTGCTGACCATCGCGCTGCCGATGCTCAGGCCCTTGCGGCTACTGCGTTTGCTGACCGTGCTGCATGTGTTGAACCGCACCTCCGGCATGGCGGTGCGCGGGCGCATCACCGTGTATGCGGTCGGTGCCGGAATGCTCATGTACGTGGGCGCTCTGGCCGTGTATTCCGTGGAACGCGGGGCGTCCGGATCCACGATCACCGATTTCGGCACGGCGTTGTGGTGGGCGTTCGTGACCGTGACGACGGTTGGGTACGGCGATTTCTCGCCGGTCACCTTCCAGGGCAAGATCATCGCGGTGGTGCTCATGTTCACCGGCATCGCGTTGATCGGTATCGTGACGGCCACGCTGGCCTCGTGGATCGTGGATCAGGTCAATCTGGAAGCCGACCGCCGGGAGGATGAACGGGAGAAGGAAGTGGCCAAGGAGGCCGCGCAGGCGACTGTTGCGGCAATCGTGGCGGATGCGGCCGCCCCGAATTCAGCCGCCCCCGCCGCCGTTCCGTCAAGTCCTGAAATCGAGCTATTGCGTGAGGAAATACGCCAGTTGACCGACACCGTGGCCGGCCTGCGCGATGAGCTTGAACGACGCTGACTGGCCGATCGGAAATGGCGGTTCCGGCAGGCGGCCCCGGTGCCGACCGCCACCACCACAGACCGCGGCAGAATCGTTGTTGCCGAAGTCTTCCGCCACGCCCTGCAAGCCATTCCCAGCACTGCTTTTGATTTTTTTTGATAATTTTTATTTTTTTTGATTTTGGCCAGAAGACGAACAAACGCATCCGCCTGGAACCATCGATAGGGCAGTGATGGTTCCAGGCGGATGCGTTGATTACTCAGGCTGGCCGGGAAGACGGAGGAACGATCCCGGCCGGGTAGTCCGATGAGCGTAGCCGCGCCCCCAGTCGACTTCGCCGACAGCCCCACCAGCGGGGGGCTGGCCCGGTCAGGCCTTCACGGAGCTCTTGCGCTTACGCGGCTTCGGCTTGCGGTACGACTCGGGATGGCGCTTTTCGTCGCGGGACCGCAACACCATGCACGCGATCATCAGCACCACCACCAACGCCACGATCGCATCCGCGCCGATCAGCAACTTCTTCCAAGAGCTCAGCGTAAGACGCAGCGTGGAGCCCGGAGTAATACCGTTCATGGCATTCGAGTTGACGGTCATATACGCGATGTTGTGGATGGCGGTGCGCATGGCCGACCGGGCGGTCGCGCTGTCATAATCCGAAGCGTTGTATCCGGGCGCCTGAATCATGTACATATCGGACCCTGCACGCATGATCATATCGCGTTCGGTCTTCGACTTCGACATGAACAGATCAGTCACCACCGCACCATGGAAATTCCACTCGCCGCGCAGCACGTCCGTCAGCAGACCTCGATGGGCAAAGCCCATCACGCCGCCGATGAAGTTCTGCGCCGACATCATGGCCGTCGCGGAGCGAATCGTCTTGGTCTGCCGCTTGCCGTTGCCATCCAGATACGTTTCGGTGCTGCGAGCCTCGGAGACGGCGATCTGGAAAGGCTTGAGGAACAGTTCGCGCACCGCCTGCTCGTTGGCCCATGTGACAAGGCCTTCGGAACGGTAGCTCTCCTGATCGTTGAGCGCAAAGTGTTTGAGATAGCTGAACACGCCCTTGTCGCCGGCGCCACCGATCGCTGCTGCGGCCAGCTTGCCCGACAGCAGGCCATCCTCCGAATAATACTCGTAGACACGGCCGGAGAACGGCGAGCGATGCAGGTTCACCGCAGGGGCGTACCAACCGTTGAGCCCGGCCTGCAGCGCCTCTTCACCCAGGCATTCGCCGACCTGGTGCAGCAGATCCACGTTCCAAGTCGCCGCCATCACATTCGCTCCAGCCCACGAGGAGGCACCATCGATGCTCCAGCCCATGGCGCCATCCTTGTCGACGGTGGCGGGCTTGCCGATCGACAGCACATCCTTGGTCTGATAGGCGGCCATGTACAGCAGCGACTGGATATCGCTCTTATCGCCATTCCAGTCGATTTGGTCGAGCAGCTGATCCCATTTCGGGTCGTCGTAGCTCAAGCCGCGAAGATCAATCAAAGACAGTCCGTTATCGGCGTTGGACGTCGGCTGCTCGGCAGCATAGACCTCGCTGCCTTCCACATTGCCCAGTTTGGAGTCGGTCTGCGGGTCGTAGTTATCCCACCACTCGAACTCGTCAAGCGCCACCTGCGGAGCCTCACCCTTGCGATCCACCGGCGCCGTCGGGAAGGTGCCGGTCCAGTCGGAACGGCTGAGCTGGGTCACCGAATCGTCATCCATATAGGCGTTCAGGGTATTGAATTCGTTGCTTGCCGCCACGTATTCGCCGGATTCGGGCTCATCCGCAAGAGCGCCGTCATCGTCCATGGCGGACTGCGCCTGCTTGTCGGCAGTGGTCGGGTCGTCGCCTTCGAACCACTTGGTCTTCGTAACGGACACGTTGCGCGAGTCGATGACGTCATGCGAATTGTTCTTCAGTTCGACCGCATAGTCGCCGGCTTCCAGCACGTATGCGCCGGTGGTGCCATCCTCATTGGCGTGATGGTAGTCGTAGGATGCCATGTCGTCCTTGTGGAACGTCAGGGTCAGCGTGGCGGATTCACCGGGCTGCAGCTCGTCGGTCTTATCAAATGCGGCAAGCACGGTGGCCGACTTTTCGATCCCGTTGTCACGGTCATAGTCAGTGTAAGATGCGGTGTAATACAGCTGCACCACATCCTTGCCGGCCATATCTCCGGTGTTCGTAACCGTGACCTGCGACTCGATATCGCCATCCCGTTCCGTGAGGGAGTCGAGCGTCTGGCCGAAGGTCGTGTAGCTCAGGCCATAGCCGAACGGGTATGCGACCGCTCCGGCGGTTTTGACGCCGCCTTTGCCATCCAGTTCTCCGTACACGAACCGCGGATCCTCCACGGCTGCGGTCTCGTAATAGCGGTATCCGACGTAAATGCCTTCCTCGTACTCAACGTACGGGCGGTCGATGGTGCCGAAGCCGGCGCCGGGGATGATGTCGCCAAACAACTGGTTGTCGACGAACTGCGCGTTGGTGTACCGGTACTCGCCGAAATTCGCATAGGTCGGATCTTTGGTGAAGTCCGTAGCGTAGATATCGGTCAGTCGGCCGGACGGATTCACCGCACCGCTGAGCACCTTGCCCAGAGAAGCAAAGCCGCGCGACCCTGCGGTTCCCATCCAAACGACGGCATCGGCTTCGAATTCACCGCTCATCAGCGGCGAGACCTCCATCGGATTAGCGGCGTTCAGCACCACGACAACCTTGCCGCACTGTTCCTTGGCGGCACGGATGGTATTCTTCTCGTTCGCGGTCAAGGCCAGATAGTGCGGCGTCCCATCGTCGTAGGCATAGGTGCGCTTGTCAATGCCTTCGGAACCGTTGCGGCGAATGAACACAAGTCCGGTTGTGCCTTCGGCTCCAGCGATCTTCTGATAGATCGATGGATCGTATTCGCGGATACGGGCGGATTCGCCTTTATCCATAACCGCCTGCAGGGAGTTCTTGTCCGCGTCCAACGCGGGTGTGCCGGCTGCGGCATCCGGCGCGGTCGCTTCAGCGGCCTTCATGGCCTCGACGGAGGAGTCGTTGATCGTGAAATGGTCGGACAGGCCCTGTTCGATGGTGACCATATCCTTGTCGGTGGTCGCGGCCGCACCGGTCCCCGAATAGACCGGATTGAGATATCCGTAACCGAACGGCGTCACCATGCTCTTTTCGGCCAATGGAAGCGTGTCATTGTTCTTCAATAGCACGATGCCCTCATCCGCCACTTGCTCGGAGACCTTGTCGCTGGCATCTTTGGCTTCGCTCAGCGAGCCGGTCTCTTTGGCGTTATAGGTCGCATCCCACGATTCGGTGCCGTTTGCCCGGTTCACTTGGATGGTGCCGCCACCGAGGTAGCTGTCCAGCACGCTGGAAAACATGCTGCCCGCCACCGAAAGCGCCACGGCGATCACCGTCAGTACCGAGATAATCGGTATCCATATCCTGCGAAATGTCCGATTGCTCATCCTGAGCTTCGGGGCCTTCTGCGAGGTCATGCTCTTCTCCTGTCTGCAAGGCGACAAGCCGCACAGCCACTATGCCGTGCATGTGTCGCTCCGATCTATCCGACATCACACACGGTATGAAAAGTCGGGTGCAGGCACGGCGGGAAACGCATGGAAGGTCGCGCTCATTGCACGAAATGCATCGGCCCCTCATTCATATGGCAGACTCAGGAATCATTCGGGAAGCGGGAGAATCACCGTCATGGAAAACACGCCATCCTTGCCGGTGATTCGCAGTTCGCCTTGGTATTTGCGCACCTGGTAGGCGATGGAGCGCATGCCGAAACCATGGAATCTCGTGTCGCTTTTGGTGGTGACGGGCAACCCGTCACGCATGGTCAGCTCACCGGCATAATAGTTCTGCTCCTCGCAAATCAGCAGTTTGCCGATCGTCCTGACGGTCAGGCTGATCGTGCGCCGGCCAGGGTCATCAAGCTTGACGGCGCTTTCAATCGCATTGTCGAGTATGTTGCTGAACAATGCGTACAAGTCCGACGCTTCCATGAAATCCAAGGCGTTCCCGTCCACCATGCAGGTCAGCGTGACGGCATTCGCGGAACAGTACAGGCTCTTTTCCGTCAGCAACACATCCATGGCCTCGTTACCGGTGCGGAAGATGGAATCATAGATGCGAATGGAATCCTCCACCTGGCGTATCGATGCATCCGATGGACGTCCATTCGTATCCCGATACAGCGTGGCGATATTCTTGCGGATATCGTGGCATTTGATGTTGATGAGATCAATGTTTTCTTTGGTCAATTCGTAATGTTTCTCCTGCAACCGGTTGATCTGGCGCATCATGCGCAAGTCGTTCTGCAGCCGGTCGTTCGATGACGCAAAGGTCAGCGTCAGCAGACCCAGTACCGTACAAATCGCATCATATACAAAGCACACCATCTGGGAGGAAATAGGCAGCGTCAACACAAAGAACAGGTTGAACGCGATGACCAGCACCAGCAATGCCATGCCACCGCCAACCCACGCGGCGGCATGCCGGACCTTGTCGTCGTCGATATCGAATCGACGCGCGAAACATAGCCATATCACGCCATATACCGCGGCATACACCGCAATGTACATCGCATAATAAGGCGGCGTGAAATAAAACGACGAATCGCCATGACCGCTGCCGATCATCACGAGTTTCATCATGTCATAAGCGATGTGCTGGGTGGCATACCCAGCCGCCACAACCACCAAGGACTCCAGCCATGAGGCTCTCGTCACGATCCTCAACAGCAGAACAACGACCACCACGTGGATGAGGTAATACAGCAGACTCGATGCATAGTCAAAGGCCGTGAATCCGACCAGTCGCTGCGGCATATCCGATGTCGAAAGGCAAGCCAGCACCACGACAAGAGGCAACACCAGCAGACGCCAACTCCTGCGCCAGCCGCAATGGCGCGAGAACAGCACCGTTCCCGCCAACAGTTCGATCATGAAGAAGCCAAAGCGAATATCAAAGTGCAGCATAATCGACTCTTCACCCTCCGTAGTATTCGGCGAGCGCCTGCATGAGGGGCTTGCGCTTGGAGCGGGAGACGGGCAGGGTCTGGCCGTCCACCACGACCGTGTCGCCGGTCACGGCTTTGACCCATTCGAGGTTGACCAGGCAGTAGCGGCTGGCGGCGGCGAAATGCACGGGTTCCAGCAGCGCCGCGGCCTCCTTGAGGCTGCTCCAGACCTTGTAGGCGGTGTCAGCCGTGTGATAGATGACCTCGTGGCCGAGCACTTCGACGTACCGCACGTCGTGCGAGGAGAGGAACTGCGTGCCGGTGCCCACGGTGAGCGGGATGGTGACGCCCTGGCGCTTGGCCACCAAGTCCTCCACCCTGCGCATCTTGAGTGCGAAACCGAAATAATCGATGGGCTTGACGAGGTACCCGATGGCGTCCACGTCATAGCCCACGGCCGCATACTGGGTCATTTTGGTGGTGAAGACGAGCACCACATGATCGTCGATTTCGCGCAGGCGGTGGGCGGTTTCCAGCCCGTCGATGCCGGGCATCTCGACGTCGAGGAACAGGGCGTCGAACCCGGCCTTGTACTCGCCGAGAAAGGTGCCGCCGTCCGCAAAACGGGTGATGCGGTAGGCGTTGCGGTCGGACTGGTAATAGCGGTCGACCATGTTCGCGGTATTGGCGGCATCGGTGTCGTCATCATCCACGATGGCGATGTGGATCATCGGATCCTCCCCTCTTCGCTACGGGACTACGCTACGGGAAGCCGGATAGCCGCTCCCCCTCAGTCACCTTCGGCGACAGCTCCCCTCGCAGAGGGGCGCCAAGGTCTTCTCCACCCAGTTTCGCATATGCGAAGTGGCTCGCCCGGGTCAGGGGCGAGCCACTCGACTATTCGGTTATCGCGGGCCACGGCCGCGCCTCAAGCCAGCAGTCACCGGCCCGCCTTGGAGCGGCTCGGCCCCGCCTTTGCTCAGCCCTTGCGGCGCTTGAGGTAGCGCTGGATGGCGAGGACCTCGAGACCGACAAACAGCACGCCTGCCACGCCCCAGACCACATAGGTGATGGTCTTCCAGATCGGGGTGGCGACCTCGGGCTCGCCCTTCTCGTACAGCCAGCTGTTGGCGGCCGTGTAGAGGATGTTGTGCGAGGCCGTGCGCATCGCCTGCAGCGAAGTGGCGGACTTGTCGGTGATGTGGTTGGACACGTCGGTGGTGGCCAGCATCAGGTCGTTGCCGCCGCGGATGGCGCGGTCGCCGCTCTGGTAGCCGTAGCCGCCGAAGTAATCGGTCAGGACCATGCCGCGGAAGCCCCACTCGTCGCGCAGGACGGTGTTGAGCAGCCCGGAGTGCGATCCGGCCCATTCGATGCCGATGTAGTTGAACGCGCTCATCACCGCTCCGGCACCGCCCTCCTTGACGCTCATCTCGAAGGGCTTCAGGTAGATCTCGCGGATCGACTGCTCGTTGGCCCAGGTGGCGAGCTCGCTCAGTCGGTTGGTCTCCTGGTCGTTGAGCGCGAAGTGCTTCATGAAGGCGTACACACCCTTGGCCTGCGCGCCGGCGACCTGCTGGGAGGCCATGACGCCGGACAGGTAGCCGTCCTCCGAGAAGTACTCGAAGGTGCGGCCGGCGAAGGCGTTGCGGTGGATGTTCATGGCGGGGGCGTACCAGCCGGCGACGTGCATGTCATGGGCCATGTCGCCGATGCCGTCGCCGAACTGGCGGGCCAGATCCTTGTTCCACGTGCAGGCCACGGATGTGGACGACGGGAAGCCGATCGAACCGACGCCGGTGAAGTTGTTGTTGAGCGAGGCGGGGCCGTCCACGTCGGTCAGCGCGATCTTGCCGATGGAGTTCACGGCCTGGGTGCCGTAGCCGCCGAACGCGATCAGCTTGTCCATCTGGTCGAAGGTGAGCTGGTCGAGCAGCTTGTCCCACAGTTCGTCGTCGTAGTCCTTGCCGGTCAGATCGGCCAGACGCACGCCGTTCTTGGCGCCGGTGGTCGGCATCTTGTCGGAGTCGTTGTTCGTCTCGGCGGGATCATAGTTCGACAGGTTGCGGAACTTCGCCTTGTACTCGTCGGGCAGCGTGTAGTTGGTCGGCGCGGCGGTGGCCTCGGCGTAGTTGGCGAACTTGTCGGCGCGGGACAGGTAGGTCACGTTGCCGGCCGTATCGTCGAACGCGTTGGTGGCCACGACGGCGTCGCCGTTGTGCGTGTTGTCCTTGGAGTCGTAGGTGATGGTGTCCTTCACGGTGATCGTCTTCTCGGCGATCGTCGTGTGCGAGTCGGACCGGACGGAGATGCCGTAGTCGCCCTGCTCCAGCACGTACGCCTTGGCGTTCTTGGAATCGTAGGAGGCCATGTCATCGTCGTCGAACTTGATGGACACGGTGGCCGAGGCGCCCGGGTCGAGCAGGTCGGTCTTCTCGAAGGCGACCAGGTTGGCGGAGGCCTTTTCGATGCCGCCGTTGGTGTACGGCGGGTTGTAGTAGACCTCGACGACGTCCTTGCCGGCCTTGTCGCCGGTGTTGGTCACGGTCACGTCGAAGCTCACCTTGCCGCCCGAATAGGTCACGTCGCCCATCTTCTGGTCGAAGGTGGTGTAGCTCAGGCCGTAGCCGAACGGGTACTGCACGTAGTCGGAGTAGTTGATCGAACCCTCGTCGGCCGCGGTCTCCCAGTACTTGTAGCCGACGTAGATGCCCTCGGCATAGTTGACGAACGCCGGGGAGGTCTTGCCCTCCTCGAAGTTCTCGGTGCCGAACTCGCTCATGTTGTCGTACTTGAAGTCGCCGGCGTTGTTGTAGCTCGGCTGGGTGGTCAGGTCCTTGACGAAGGTGTCGGAGGTCTTGCCGGACGGGTTGGTCTCGCCGGCGAGCACGTCGCCGAGCGCCGAGAAACCGGTCTGGCCGGCCGGCGGGCACCACAGCACGGACTTGATCTGCGGGTGCTCGTCGACGAATCCGAGCTCGAAGGTGTTCGCGCCGTTGTAGACCACGGTGACCTTGTCGAAGTTCCTGGTGACCAGATCGACCATGTCCTTCTCGGTCTGGCTCAGCTCCAGGAAGCTCTCGCCGTCCTTGAAGTCCTCATAGGAGTCGGAGTTGTTGGTGTAGGTGATGCCCTTGGCCTTCATGTTCTTCGGCAGGTCGGCGCCCTCGCCGCCCACGCGGGTGATCACGATCATGGCCTCGTCGGAGAACGCCTTGGCCTCGGAGATCAGGGAATCGGAATAATCCGCGGCCGGAACCTCGGGCAGCGTCCAGTCCTGTTTGGCCATCGCCACGACCGGGCGGTCGGAGCGGTAGTCGGTGTACAGCTTGCTCAGGGCGGTGTTGGTCTCGATGCCGGCCTCCTTGAGACCGTCGAGGAGCGATGTGGTCTTGTAGGACTGGTTCATCGATCCGGAGCCGGTGCCGCCGTAGACCGGATTGGTGGATCCCCAGCCGAACACGTTGATCTTCTTGTTGGCCAGCGGCAGGTTGGAATCCTCGTTCTTGAGCATGGTGATCGCCTCGGACTGGATCTCCTTGGCGAGCTTGTTGGCGTTGGAAATGGTGGTTTCGGACAGCGTGTACTTGGTGGCGGTAGCGCTGTTGAGCAGCGAGGCCAGCGGCCCGAACAGCATCATCGACACGGCCACGACGACGGCGACCATGAAGACGAGCCAGGACTCGGAATGGATAAGCTTGCGGGTGCCGACGTTCTTCACCGTCTTCTTGTTGACCCCGATCGTCAACGCCAACGCCAGTACCAGCACAACGCCGATCGCGATCAGCTGCGGCGCTATGGATGCAACGACGTTCCACACGTCGCTCCAATTGATGCTCAGCATCGTTCTCCTCCTTATTGATAACCGCGACATGTGGGGCCGATACCGCATACCGGCCTCGCACCGCGGACACCCGGTACTGCCCTTGCACCGTGTGTCAGCAGGGAATGCATCCGCGAGCTCTCCGTTGGGTCGCCGCGACGGCACATCCTCATGTCGATGATTCAAGACTCCCAGATTTGATGCCGGCCCGTTCCCGGTTGCACTCATCCTGTCATTTCGGACGCATAATCTGCTACCACAGCGGCATGGAACAATCCAGCTCGATTACGCGAACGGCGCTTTTCCGTACGCGAACGGCATGCCGTTCCTCACGCGCCGTCCAGCCGCCATCCCATACATCACGCACATGATCCTCACCTGCTTCCCCGTACGGCATGGCCGCCCGACGCTAGGATGGTGGGTATGAGCGATCTGAACGCGTTGAATCTGGAGCCGGGCAATATCGTTGGCGGATACACGCTGGTTTCGCGCCTGGGGGCCGGCGCGATGGGTTCCGTGTGGCGCGTGCGCGATGACGGCGGCCAGGTGTACGCCATGAAGATCCTGCGCGACTCGCTGGCCGACGACAATGCCACCGCCCAGAACGGCGCGGATGGCGCCGGTGCCGAAATGGACGAGGACGCGCGCGAGCGCCTCACCGCCCGGGAACGGCTGCGCCGCGAGGCCATGGCCCTGAAGAAGGTCAACCATCCGGGCGTGTGCGGCATCGTGGATATGGAGCTGGACGACTCGCTCGCGTTCATCGTTACCGAGCTGATCGAGGGCAAGAATCTGCGCGACGACGTCAAGGCGAACGGCCGGTACACCGGCGACGATCTGGAACGGCTGGCCCGCAAGCTGATCGAGGCGGTGAAGGCCGTGCACGCGGCGGGCATCGTGCACCGCGACATCAAGCCGACGAACGTGATGGTGTCGGCGTCCGGCCCGGTATTGGTGGACTTCGGCATCGCGATGTCCGGCGGGGAAAGCCATGTGACGCGCACCGGACTGGTGATGGGCACTCCGGGGTTCATCGCGCCGGAGATCATCGAAGGCGAGGAGTCCGACGAGACGACCGACTGGTGGTCGACCGCTTCGGTGCTGGCCTTCGCCGCCACCGGGACGCCGGTGTTCGGCACGAAGCCGATGATGGCGGTGCTGGAGCGCGCGGCCGCGGGCAATGCGAACCTGACTGGATTGCCGGCCCGCACCATGGCGGCGTTCCGGGCGGCGCTCGACCCGGATCGGCGCAAGCGGTGCACGCCGGACCAGCTGCTGCACGCGATCGCATTGGACGCGTTGAATCCCTTCGCCTGGCAGGATGCGGAGACGGAGAGCGGCGAAACGGAGGTGGTGCGCCCTTTTGACGATGCCGACCCGGACAACCCCCGGGTCCTGTGGCGGCACGAACCGATCGTGCTCGACCCGCGCATCGCGGACGAGTTGGCCACGCAGACCTTTCCCGAGGCGGGGAACACGGCCGCCATGGCACCGATAGCCCCGACACAGCGGATCGATCCGGGCCAGCCGACGGCATCGCTCCAACGGACCCGGCCCATGTCCACGGCCGACCAGAACAACGCGCCTGCGAATGACGGACCGACGAATGACGAGCCAGCGAACCGCGACCTGCAGGAGACGATGGCGAATCCCGATCTGCGGCCAGCCGTGCAGCGTCTCGCCGGCGGCGATGACGGTACGGCGCCGCCGCCGGCATCGGCACCCACGGCATCCGAAACCGCCGTGCTGCCGGAGGCCACGTCGCCCATGCCCACGGGCACCGCGACATCGGCGCTCCCGACCGCCGCCGCGCCCCTGCCCCCGGCGATTCCGCCCGGAAGCGCGCCTGCGGGGATGCCGGTCATGGGCATCACCCCCGGTGGAGCGCAGGTGGCGGCGCCGTTCATCAACATGGCGGATCTCAAGCGCGGACTGTACCGTTCACGCGGCATGCTGCCGCTCTGGCTGGCCACCGTGCCGCTGGCGGTGCTGGCGGCAGCCAAGCCGGCCGCGGCGGCGCTGGCCGCCATCGCAGTCATGTGGGCGACGCTGTCCGTCGGCTACTCCGTCGAGGCGCAGCTCGAACGCGAGGGCAGGCGCGGCGGCGAGCGCAAGCGCAGCGACGGGCTGCTGCTCGCGGCAAGCCTTCCCTGGCACCTGATCAAGGCGCTGCTCGCCGCCGTATTGCGCGGCGTGCTGATGACGGCCGTGATGGCGCTGATCATCCTGCTGGCAGGCTGGGCCCTCGGCCTGCCGCTGATGCATGTGGACGCCGCGGTCGGACGATGGACGCTGCCGTTGACGCTGGTCGACGACGTGCCGCTGTCGGCCAGCGGTCTGGCGCTGGGATGCGGCGCCGCGATCGGCTGGATACTGGCCGCATTCGCGCCCAACGCCTTGATCATGCGCGTCGGGGCAGGCGCCTTGCGCGGATTGCGACCCGATGCGATGTCGGCCGCGATCCCCCCGGCCGGCGGAGGCGTCTCGCGCCGCGGCGCCGTGCTTCTGATCGTATGGGCCGCATGCACGGTCGCCGCATGTTTCCACGCCGGATTCGCCCCCGTGATAGATTGGTGGCCACTGGCCGGAGATACGCTGCGCAATATCGCGCTACTGTGATCTGCATAACAGGAGTCGCGACTCCCCCGTTCATGGTCACGGCACAAACGATCCGCCCGTCGCGGCTCTCTCGCGACAAGCGATCGCCGGCATACCGCGCAATGACTGGCGACCACCCCGATATCCGGTTCCGCCCGGCGCACGCCCGATACCGGCCGTGTGCGGGAACACCCTGTTCACATACCGTTATGCCCTGAGTGATGCACGCAGCCCCGTCGGTTATCATGGGCGAGATTGTTGGGTGAAAGGACTGTATTCAGATGGCACAGAACCTGAAAAAACAGGCGAAACAGCGGAACCGGGCCGCGCGGCGCGCGGCCGAGGCGGCGGCCGAGCAGGCTGCCGCGGAGCAGGCGGCGAAGGAACGCCGGCAGCAGACCATCATCGGCGGCATCGCCGTGGCGGTGGTGGTCGTGCTGATCGCACTGATCGCGGTCGTTTTCTGGAATTCGCGCCGCGACGCGAACGCCAATGCGAACATGTCGGTCGACGAGGCCTACTCCAAGGTTCAGGCGGTGGAGAACAAGCCGGCTCGCGCCGACAAGCAGGGCGGCATCCTCCTCTCCAACAAGGGGTACGGCCAGAAGGTCGACGGCGTGCCCACGGTCGGCATCTATATGGACTTCATCTGCCCCGGATGCGGCAGCGTCAACCAGCAGCTCGACCCGACGCTGATCAAGCTGGTCAACGCCGGACAGCTCAATCTCGAACTGCACTTCCTGTCGTTCATGGACAGCTATTCGACCGACGAGTACTCCAGCCGCGCCGCGAACGCCGCGCTGTACATCGCCGATCACGACGACGACCCGGACCATCTGCTGTCGTTCGTCTCGAACCTGTACGCCAAGGACTTCCAGCCTTCGGAAGGCAGCGGCTACAAGTCGGTCAGCGACGACAAGCTCAAGGAGCAGGCCACGAAGGCCGGCGTATCCCAGACCGTCGCCGACAAGGCGTTCGGCCGCGACTATCAGGACTGGCTGGACGCGATGAACGTGTACACGCCGAAGCGTTCCGAACTGCTGAACACCTCCGGCACCTACGAGGGCTCGTTCACCACGCCGACCCTGACGATCAACGGCAAGCGCTGGAACCTGAGCGACGTCACCGCGGCCAACATGACGCTCGTCGACGGCTTCCTCGAGTCGGTGGGCCTGAGTTCCGATCAGGTCGGCGTGGAGGGAGCACTGCCGTCGATCGGCGCCGACAAGGACCCGATTTCGGTGATGACTGGCGAGTGATGACCGGCGAGTGACGGCAGGCCCGGCGGAACCGCTGTGAGGCGGGTGCCGGGCCCCGTCTCCCCGCCTCACGGCGTGAGGGTTTTTCGGATTGGCCATCTTGCCGGATACCCCATCATCCCCGGCATAACGGCACGTCGCTCCCCCGATATACGGCGTCAGCGGGGCGCATAGGGGCGCGATCGGGCGGCCGGCGCCACGGCCGTATCGAACGTTCTACATGTGCTGGTATGCTAGTCATTCGTCCGTGGTTCATCATCGTTGACCCACGGTCCGCCTCCTTAGCTCAGATGGCCAGAGCGGCCGCCTTGTAAGCGGCAGGTCGTCGGTTCGATCCCGACAGGAGGCTCGTCGTGCGGAAAAACGGTGTACAGTGTAGGTGTACGTGGTTTGTCTGCGTAACAATAAATGAGACTTACCCTGTGTAAGTGGTCCAGAAGCCTTCCCCCAACTTATGGCTTCTGGCGAGTGGGCAGAGCGTTCCCCCAACCGGCTCTGCCCCTACAAGGGGGCGGGAACATCCCCTTCTCTCCCGCCCCCTTTTTCTTACCCTGATACGCCCCGAACACGGGGCCCTCACTTCCGGGGTTCGGCATCGGATCCTTTCATGGTAGACCGCAAATGTGGGGGTATGGGTGACGGTGGGCCATGCACGGCCTTCGATCCGGCCCTAACCGATACAATGCAACCCGTAGCCCCGTAGCAGCAGCCCGTAGCACGGAAATGAGGAATCGATGATCAGGCGTTGGACCCCGCAGCGATTGGTCATGCTGCGCCGTATTCGCGTCAGCATCTGTGTGGCGACCGTAACGGCGGTCGCGGTCGCCTGCTTCGCGTTTACGGCCCGCAAAACCGTGGCGCTGACCGTCAACGGCGAAACGACGACCGTGACCACATACGCCATGAGCGTCGACCGGCTGCTCGAATCGCAGGGCATCGACGTCAAAACCCATGATCTGGTCGAGTCGACGGCCGGAGGCAACAAGCTCGCCGACCATGCCGTGGTGACCGTGCAGAGCGCCTATCAGACGACCATCACCATCGACGGTCAGAAGGTTCCGTTCTGGACCACGGCCACCAGCGCCGACCAGCTGCTCGGATTCTTCGCGGCGAACGAAGCCGCGGCCGCCAAGGTCACGGTCAACATCAGCAACGTCTACAACAAGCTCACCGGCGGCCTGGTCATCAACGAATCCGGCCCGGTGACCGTGATCGCCGACGGCACCAGTTCGGAGGCGCCGAACGGCAAGCTGCCCGCGGCCTCGATCCTCGACTCCAAGGGCATCACGCTGAACAAGGAGGACCGAGTCAGCGTCGAAAAGGACGGCGACCGGACGATCCTGCGCGTGCAGCGCGTCACGCACGGTCAGGAGACCCGCACGGTGGCGGTGCCGCACGGCACGCAGACGGTCATCGACTCGTCGCTGCAGCCCGGCGAGGCCGTGATCCGCCAGCAGGGCGAGGACGGCGAAACCCAGCAGGTGTACGACGTCACCTATGTGGATGGCGCGGCCGAATCGGAGAACCTGATTTCCGAAACCACGACGAAGATCGCGCTCGACACGGTCGTCGCCGTCGGCCCGGAACAGACGGAATCGGGCAAAGACACCGGAAACGGCAACGCCAGCGCCGGCGACAACACCGACGGCAAGGGCGATGACGGCGCCAACGGCAGCAGCACCGACAGCAAGAAGGACACCGGCAAGACCGACGGCAAGGACACCGGCAAGGACACCGGCAAGGACGCTGCCGGCACGAATACCGGCAACGGCTCGAAGGGCGACGCCGGCAACGACTCCGGGTCGTCATCGGGCAACACCAACGGCGGCAATGCCAGCGGCAACACCGGCAGCGGGTCCACGGGCGATGCGAACGCATCGAACGGAACCGTCAACGATTCGTCCGCCAACGATTCATCCGCCAGCGGCAACACCGGCAGCGGAACATCCGACGGCAGCGCGTCCGCGCGTCTGTGGCGCCCGACCGCGGCCCAAGCCCAGACCTACGCCGCCGGAGCCGCGGCACAGCGGGGCTGGACCGGCAACGAGTGGAACTGCCTGGTCAAGCTGTGGAACCGCGAATCCCGCTGGCTGTGGTACGCGGAAAACCCCTCCGGGGCCTACGGCATCCCGCAGTCCCTGCCCGGCAGCAAAATGGCAGCATTCGGCGCGGATTGGCGCAACGACGCGGCCGTCCAGATCGATTGGGGCCTGTCGTACATCGCGCAGCGCTACGGCAGCCCTTCACAGGCATGGGCGCATTCCGAATCGGCCGGCTGGTATTAGTCGATGATCGGGGAACTCCCTCAGGGAACATCACAGCAGCCAGAGAAGAGAGCAGGAATATGAGCGAGAACACCACCGGCGGGCAGGGACCCGATCCGCGATACACGGCGCCGCAGGGCGGCGCCGCACCGGCGCATGAGTCCGGGCGGCTGCTGGGAGCCTCGGATATCCGGCGCATCGCCGCCGACGCCGGCATCAGCCCAACCAAGAAGTTCGGCCAGAATTTCGTGATCGACCCAGGTACCGTGCGCCGCATCGTGCGCGAGGCCGACGTGACCGCCGACACGCATGTGATGGAGGTCGGCCCGGGGCTCGGCTCGCTCACGCTGGCGATTCTGGAAACCGGCGCGACGATGACCGCCGTGGAGATCGACCCTCCCGTGGCCAAGCGTCTGCCGCGCACCATCGCCGAGTTCATGCCCGAGGCGGCCGAGCGCCTTACCGTCGTCAACCGCGACGCGCTGGCGGTGACCCCCGGCAACGTGCCCGATTTCAATGGGGACGAACGCTTCACGCTGGTGGCGAATCTGCCGTACAATGTGGCGACCCCGATCATCCTGACCCTGCTGGAGCGATTCGACAATCTCAGCTCGTTCCTGGTCATGGTGCAGAAGGAGGTGGCGGACCGCCTGGCGGCGGCCCCCGGCAGCAAGATCTACGGCACGCCAAGCGTGAAGCTCGCCTGGTACGGCACCGCGAAGCGCGTCGGCAACATCGGGCGCAACGTGTTTTGGCCCGCGCCGAACGTCGATTCCGCGCTGGTGCGCTTCGACCGGTATTCGCCGGCCGAACAGGCCGCCGTGGTCGGTTCCGCGGACCGCGAGTCGACGTTCCGCCTGATCGACGCGGCATTCGGCCAGCGCCGCAAGACGCTGCACGCCGCGCTGAAGCGCATGGTGCCGGCGGAAGCGTTCGACGCCGCGCGCATCGACCCGACCCGTCGAGGCGAGACGCTGACGATCGCCGAATTCGCCGCGTTGGCGACGGCCGCGGACGCAGACCACGCTCAGGAGGCCTCGCGATGACCGCGACGCTGCCGATGCCCACCACGATGCCTTCCCGCCACGCGATCGCCCGTCCCGGCGACCCGGCAACGGCAACGGACGCTTCCGGGCGCATGGTCAGCGTCGACGTGCCGGCGAAAACCAACCTGATCCTGCACGTCGGCGCCGCGCACGAGGAATGGGGCGGGCGCCACGAGCTCGACACGGTGTACTGCGGCATCGGCGTCTACGATACGGTCACGCTCACCGCCAAGGAGCCCGGGGCCGGGTTCTCCCTGGATCTCAGTGGAGCGCATCTGGGCAATCTGGCCGCCTCGGCCAGCGATATGCGCCGCAACCATGCGGTTCTGGCGCTGTTCGCCCTAGCCGAGGCCTGCGGGCATGCGCCGGATGTGGCGATCAGTCTGGAAAAACGCATTCCCGTGGCGGCCGGGCTCGGCGGCGGATCGGCGGATGCGGCCGGCACCCTGCTGGGGCTCAATGAGCTGTGGGGGCTGCACTGGCCCCTCGGGCGCCTGCGCCAGGTGGCGGCCGGTCTGGGCGCCGACATGCCGTTCTGCCTGAGTGGCGGGTACGCGCGTGGCCGCGGATTCGGTGAAAGGATCGAGGAGATCACGGAGGGTGACCGGCAGGGGCTGGTCAGCCGCGGATTCGCCGGCATGGCGCTGATCGGCGCGTATCGCGACGAACTGAGCACGCCGCAGGTGTATGCCGAGTTCGACCGTCTTGGCGCCTCGCCCGACAGCGACAATCACCTGCAGCGCGCCGCGATCGCGCTGCATCCGCGTTCCGGTCAGGCCATTCACGAGGCCCGGTTGGCCGGGGCATCTCAGGCGTTGGTATCCGGATCCGGGCCGTCCGTCGTGGCGTTCGTGCCGGATGATCGGGTGGCGGCGGCCGTGCGGCGGGCATGGACCGAGTCGGGGGCGGTCGACCGCATCATCGCCGCGCAAACCCCTGCAACGCCGGCCATCCGCGTCAGCCAGTGCCGGTAAGGTTATAGCAGTCGAAATCGGAGGAACAGGGATGGCGGAATCTTACGACGAACGGGCGGCACGCAAGGCCTATATGCGCAGGCGTCAGCGGCTGGTGTTCTCCATCACCGGCATGGTGATGGCTGTGGCGCTGGTGATCTCGCTGCTGTTCTACTACAACGTGTTCGGCCTCGGTCTGGTCAAAACCGCCACCGTGCTGCCGAATTACGGCGTCACCGCACCGTGCGCCCCGACGGATGCCGACGGCAAGACCATCAAGTACACGGACAACAAGAGCGTCAGCATCCGCGTGCTCAACGGCACCCCCTCCTTCGGCTTCGCCAGCGCCGTGGCCGAAGCGCTGGAGAACCGCAACTTCCCCCAGCCGCAGGTCGACAACTACTCCAGCAAGAAGGTGGAGCGCACCACCATCTACTTCGGCAAGAACGCCATCGCGCAGGCCTACACGCTGAACTCGAACTTCACCGACACGATGATGGTGATGGACGACCGTGAGGACATGCTCATCGACGTCGTGCTGGGCGCCACGTTCAACGATCTCGCGGACAAGAAGGACGTGCCCGGCACCAACGACACAATCGTCAACATCAAAGGCTGCGTGCCCGCCGACAAGATGATCAACCTGCCGAAGGCGATCAAGCACACGCCGGTGAACAACACGGATCCAAACGCCCAGCAGTAAGGCTGCAAGCAGGATTCAGGAATTCGCAATGCGTCGGCGCCGAATCGCGGCGCCGACGCTCACCGCTGCCCCGCGTACCAGCGCTTCAGCTCGGCCACCGCGACGTCATGATCGACCGGCCCGTTGTCAAGCCGGTATTCAAGCATGTGCTTGTAGGCGCGCCCGACCATCGGCCCGGGTTCCAAGCCGAGCAGCTCCATGATCTCGTTGCCGTCCACATCGGGGCGGATCGCGTCGAAATCCTCCTTCTGCTTGAGGTCGCGCACGCGCTGTTCCATCTCGTCCATCGCCGAGGCGAACACCATGGCCTTGCGGCGGTTCTGCGTGGTCGCGTCGGCGCGCGTCAGCCGGTTCAGGCGCTCGTAGAGCGGCCCCGCATCCTTGACATAGCGCCGCACCGCGGAATCGGTCCACGGCTCGTCCACATAGCCGTGGAACCGCAGATGCAGATTGACCAGCTCGCTCACGTCCTCGACCATATGGTGGTCAAAGTGCAGCGCCTTGAGCCGCTTGCGCGTCATCTTCGCCCCGACCGCGTCGTGGTGGTGGAAGCTCACCTTGCCGCCCGGCTCGAAGCGGCGCGTGCGCGGCTTGCCGATATCGTGCATGATCGCGGCGAGGCGCAAGGTCAGGTCCGGCGCCGGCACCGGGCCGTCCGGGCCGGTCTCCAGCGCCACCGCGCGGTCCAGCACGGTCATCGTGTGCTCGAACACGTCCTTGTGGCGGTGGTGCTCGTCGATCTCCAGCTGCAGAGCCGGAATCTCCGGGAACACGATGTCGGCAAGACCCGATTCGACCAACTCCTCGATGCCGGCGCGCGGGCGGTCGGACAGCATGAGCTTGACCAGCTCGTCGCGCACGCGCTCGGCGGATACGATGTCGATGCGATCGGCCATGTCGGAGATCGCCTCGGCGGTGTCCGGAGCGATGCGGAACCCCAGCTGCGCGACGAAACGCACGGCACGCATCATGCGCAGCGGATCGTCGTCGAAGGACTGCCTCGGGTCGACCGGCGTGCGCAGCACGCCTTTGGCGAGATCGTTCGCCCCGCCGAACGGATCGACGAATTCGAGGTCGGGCACGCGCAACGCCATCGCGTTGACGGTGAAATCGCGGCGCGACAGGTCGCCCTCCAGCGTGTCGCCGTAGTTCACCTCGGGCTTGCGCGAATCGGGATCATACGTGTCGGACCGGTATGTGGTGATCTCCACCTGCACCTCGGTGCCGTCGGCGCGCCGGCGCATGGCCCCGAGCGTGCCGAACTTGCGGCCCATATCCCAGAACCCGTCATGGCCCCACCGCTTGAGGATCGGTTCGAACTCGTCGGGACGCGCCGATGTGCAGAAATCCAGATCGTGCGATTTTCTGTGCAGCAGCAAATCGCGCACCGGTCCTCCGACCAATGCCAGTTCATACCCTCGTTCGGCGAACAAACGCCCCAATTCAATGGCCTCAGGCCACACCTCGAAGTCCACTGCCACCCTTTCAAGGCCAAGAAGTTTTCTATCGATATCAGCATACCGTTACCCCACCTGCACAAGATTTGAGTAAGGTGGGAATCATGATTACGCCAGCGGACCTCGCGCGCATGCTCGCCCATGCGCCGAATCGTCATGCCTTGGATCCGCTGGCGCCGGACGAACTGCTCTACACTTCCGAGTCCGTGACGCGCGTGCGCATCTCCGACACGCCGATGCCGTCCATCGATTCGCCGGACGACGCCGACGACCTGCAGCCACCCGTTCCCGGCACCCCCACGCCGGCGATCATGCCGCAACGGCGCTCTTCGGACGGACCGACCACGTTCGCCTCGCTGGACGCCCAGGAACTTCCCGTGGTGCGCGAGTACTCCGCGGGAGGTTTGGTCTTCGACGAGCGGGGCCGGGTCGCGATCATCGCGCGGCACTCGCGCAGCGGCCATCTGGAATGGTGCCTGCCCAAGGGGCACATCGAAAAAGGGGAAACCCCGCAGCAGACCGCCGTGCGCGAGGTGCACGAGGAGACCGGCATTCTGGGCGAGGTCGTCGACTCGATCGCCACCATCGACTACTGGTTCACCGGCACCAGCCAGCGCGTGCACAAGCTCGTGCACCATTTCGCGCTGCGCCAGATCGGCGGCGAACTGACCGTCGAAGGCGACCCGGATCATGAGGCCGAAGACGCGATCTGGGTGAATTTCGACGATTTGGACGGCGTGCTCAGCTATCCTAATGAACGCAAGATCGCATGGCTTTATGCAAGGAAACTGAATAGGCAGGCATAACGTTGACTCCCCCTCCAGCCCCAGATCCGCATCGTCGGCATGCGGCCTCGGCCACTGTGATCGGCACGCTGCACCGCGCGACAGGCGCCCTGCTGGCGCTGCTGATGACCGTGGCGATGTGCATGGCGACCGTCCGGCCCGCCCTGGCGGACGACAATGCCGGCGACGGCGGCGCGTCTGACGGCGTCACGATCGCCATGACCGCGGCGACCCCCGTGGTCACCGCGTCGTCCGGCTACCACTTCAAGGCGACGATCACCAACCACGCCGACAGCGCGGTCGCCGCCGGTACGCTGACCCTGTCGACCAACGTCTTCCACATCTTCGTGTCGCGCACCGATATGCAGGATTGGGCCCAAGGGCAGGCGAACATCCCGGTGCCCAACCAGCTGGGAACCGCCACGGTGCCGGCGCTGCAGCCCGGGGCCAGCGCCAACGTATCGATAGACGTCGCCGCCGATCAGGACGCGCTCAAATCGATCGTCACCTGGGGCCCCAAGCCGCTGCTGATCGATTACGCGTCCAACGGCGGGGCGAACGGCGGCAACGATGGCCCAAGCGGCACCGACGGCACCGGAACGCACGAGCAGTCGCACACCTTCCTCACCCGGTCCAACGACGGACTGGCGGGGGCGAACACGCCGGCCATGAGCCTTACCGTCGCCATGCCGCTGACCAGCGACAAGTGGCAGATCGACGACACCGCCATGAATGCGCTGCTCGACAACAAACTCGATAGCAAGGAGGGATCGGCCGCCGATATCGTGTCCCTGGGGGAAAGCGCGCAGCTCAAGGAGGCACAGGAACAGCTCATCGCCAAGCACGGCGATTTGCAGGTGATCGCCGACCCCCTGGCGCTGGATGCGCTGGACAGCGACGTTCCCGTCAGCGGCATCATGCAGCCGGCCGATTTCGACATCACCACATACGCGGCGACCGACAACGCCTCCGCCTACACGGCGACGGGCGTCACCGCCCAGGATTGGAACGCCGACGCCTCGCAGCGTCTCTATCGCAGCGCCGTGGGCGACGACAACGCGCAGCCGGCCGTCTACGCATGGCAGGGCAACGGCACCTGGACGATGCAATCCCTGACCGAGGCGCGCCGGCAGGGATATACCACCGTGATCGCCGACCATGAATTCGACGAAAGCGACAACTCGACCGTGCACACGGGCAATCTGGTCGTATCCACCGATGCCGGCGACATCACCGTGCTGGCGCAGCAGAAGGAACTGGCGCAGCTTGCGCAGGGCACGCCGACCAGCGACACCGCCGACAGCGAGAACAGCGATGCCGGCCGCCTCTCGAGATTCATCGCGCAGAGCGCCTTCTACCAGATGGAACAGCCGTACACCGCGCGCAACCTGCTGGTCTGCCTGTCCGCCGACAACACCACCGCCAACGACGCCCTGATGAATGCGCTGGAGCAGGCGCCGTGGCTGGAGCTCACCAGCCTGGACACGCTGCAACAGGCCGACGCCTACGCCACCGGCGACGACGCGCAGCAGCTCGTCCACGACAAGGACGCGCTCGACGACGGCGAAAACGCCAGTCTGAACCAGACCCTGTCGGCGCTGTCCGGCGCCCGTGGCGATATCTCCCGATTCTCGGAGAACGTGATGGCCGCGGATCAGGGCGCGTCCGCGCAGGCCAAGACCGGCGACGCGGCCGAAGGCACCGGCAACGGCACCGGTAACGGGGACGGTTCAGGGAGCACGGGCGGCACCGATACGAACGCCGGCGCCGCGTCGGGCGATGCCGCCGGATCGGGCGCCGCCAACGGCTCCGAAGCCGCGCAGGCCAAAGCGTGGATCGCGTCCCTGCTCGACGTGCAGCACACCATCGCGCTGCACGCGCTCGGCAACGACGCGCAGGTCAGCAGCCGCATGACCAACGGGGCGACCACCCTGGCCTCGCGGCTGATGGGGTCGGTCACCATCACCCGGATCGAGTCGATCACCGTGGTGAGCGAAACAGCCAAAATGCCCGTGACCATCAGTAATGCCAGCCCGTTCCCGGTCCATGTGCGGGTGTCCTCGATCACCGATTCGATGGAAATCGTCACATCGCGCTTCACCGACGTGGAAGTGCCTCCCCGCAGCGAGGCACAGGTCACGTTCACGATCCGCGTGTCTACGTCAGGCTCCACCAACGCCACCGTCACACTGCAGGATCGCGGGGGCATACCGTTCGGAGCCCCCCAGATCACGGCCATCACCAGCGTGCTGCAGATCAGCGACATGAGCGGATTCGTGATCATCGGATCCGCCGTCGTGCTGGGGCTGCTCGGCTTGTGGCGCCAGTTCCATCGTAAGAAGGATCCGGACGAATGAGTTCATCGGTAGGACGCAATTCACTGATCATGGCCGCCGGCACGGCCGCGTCCCGCGTGACCGGGCAGGTGCGCACCATCCTGCTTGCGGCCGCGTTGGGCACCACCGGCATCGCGGCGAACGCCTATCAGGCCGGCGCGATGATCCCGCAGGCCGTCTTCGCCCTCGTTTCCGGAGGCATCTTCAACGCGGTGCTGGTGCCGCAGATCGTGCGCACGCTCAAGGAGAAGGACGCCGAGGAACGGCTGAACAAGCTCATCTCGCTCGCCATCGCGCTGCTGCTGGCGATCACCGCGCTGATGACGGTCGCCACCCCGTTGCTGACCCGGCTGTACGTCGGGCAGGACACCGGCCCCGAGATGCAGGCGCTGACCAACGCGTTCACCCTGTGGTGCATGCCGCAGATCTTTTTTTACGGCCTGTATACGGTACTCGGCCAGATTCTGGCCGCGAAGAACCACTTCGGCATGTATGCGTGGAGTTCCGTCGGCGCGAACGTCATCAGCTGCGCCGGCTTCACCGCGTTCATCCTGCTCTTCGGCAAGGCGAACGAGCAGCCGCTGGAGTTCTGGACGCCCGCCAGAATCACGCTGATAGCCGGCTCCTGGACGCTTGGCGTGGCGTTCCAGGCACTTATCCTGTTCCTGCCGCTGATGCGCTGTGGGCTGCGTTACCGGCCGAAATGGGGCATCTCCGGCATCGGCCTGCGCGCGATGGGTTCGGTCGCCGGCTGGAGCATCGGCATCGTCGTCGTCGACCAGCTGGCCAGCATCATCAGCACGCGCATCACGACCAGCGCCCCGGCGACCGCCGAGCGGCTGCTCGGCATCGCGCAGATCGACGTCGCCGGCAACGCGACCTACCAGAACGCCTTCACGCTGTATGTGCTGCCGTACTCGCTGATCGCCGTGTCGGTCGCCACCGCGATGTTCCCCCGCATCTCGCAGGCGATCGGCGATCGCGACATCGACGATGCCCGGGGGCTGTTCAGCCAATCGCTGCGCAATGTCGGCGTGCTCATGATCTTCTTCACGGTCGCGTTCATCGTGATGCCGGTGCCGGTCATCCTCGCGCTGCTGCCGTCGGTCAGCGTCAAGGAGGCGATCATGATCGCCGCCCCGCTGATGACGCAGGGCATAGGCCTGCCCCTGTCCAGCGCCTATCTGATCATCCAGCGCACGTTCTACGCCTTCGAGGACGGCAAGAACCCGTTCCTCTTCATGCTGCTGTTCAACATCCTGTATGTGGGCATCCTGCTCGGGTCCACGCATGTGCTGTCGCCGGTGTACTGGGTCACCATGCTGGGCATCTCCTCGACGATAGGCCACCTGCTGGCGTTCCCGTTCCTGGTCAAACCGCTGCGCGCGCGATTCGGCGGGCATTTGGACGGCAAGCGCATCACCATCGCCTATCTCAAGGCGGTGGTGGCCGGCGTCGCCGCCGTGGTGTGCGGCCTGGCGCTGCAGCATCCGGTGTATCGTCTGGTCGGCGCGCAAATCGGCCGAGACGACGGATCGATGAATTGGTTCCAGGCGGTGGCCGTCTGCGTGATCCTCACGGTGGTGTCAGTCGCGGTCTATGCCGCGGTGCTGTGGCTGATGCGGTCGGATGAGCTGGTCAGCGCGACGCGCATGGTCGCGGCTCGGCTGGGGATGGGCAGGGCCGGTGCAAAGACCGGAGCCGTGGCCGACGGCGATGCGGCGGATCACGGTGCCGCGCACGACGCCGCACAGGGTACCGACACCGCTTCCGCGGTCGGTCGGCCGGCCGCCGATCCGGCCGACCGACCCCGCCTGTCCGGCGACGCTCAACCCCCTGTTCCGGCGGTGTCCGCGAATGCGGCCAGCCCGCTTGCCTCGACCACACCGACGGCTAGAATGGCACAGCAACCGCAGTCATCGGAACATACGCATTACGGAGTCGGAAAAAGCATGAAGCCTCAGCTGGGAGATACCATCGCCAACCGCTATACGCTGGTGGCACTGTTGCGCGACGAGACCGGCTTGGAGGCGTGGAAGGCAAGCGACCGAGTGCTCACCCGAGACTGCCAGCTGTTCCTGATCACCGACAGGCGGGTGCTGGACCAGGTGACGGCGATCGCCTCGGCGCTGGCGCTTATCAAGAACCGCCAGTTCACCCAGGTGCTGCAGATGCAGCGGCACGGCGACGCGGCGCTCATCATCACCCAGCTTGACGCCGGCCTGTCCCTGACCCATTATCTGAAGAGCTCCACGGGCCGCATTCTCAGCTTCAATGCGATGCGCTCGATCATGGGCGAGACCACGCAGGCCGTGCGCACCCTGCTGTCGCAGGGCTTGACGCATCAGGCGATCGGCACCGACACCGTGCGCGTCAGCGTGGAAGGCGTGCAGCTGGCTGATACTCCGCTCAGCTCGATGCTGCAGGACGTGTCAGGCAGCGCGAGCCAGAATCTTCCGGCGGAAGTGACGGCGGTGCGCCAACTGGCCGCGCTGCTGTACGCGATGCTCACCCGCACGCCTTCAAGCCCGGACGCCCGATTCGATCTGTCCCGTATCGGCGCCGACGTTCCCGGCGAGTTCAAGCTGATCTGCAAGCGCGGGCTTGGATTGCCCGGCAACGGCACCGATCTGCCGATGTCGTCTCTGGCGGAGTTGGACGCATTGCTGGGCGACTGGACGCCGCTCGGCCGGCTGCTCGACCGGGATATCGCCCTGCCCGGGATCAGCGGCGACGCCTCCATCAGCAGCGTCACGCTGCTGCCTCGCGATGGCGCCGACCTGGCCGATATCCCCGGCGATATCATCAATTCGAACCCGATGCCGGCCCTGACGCTGAATATGCCGAAGTACTCCACGGCGTTGGATTCCGATGACGTGGTCGATGTGACCCCGATGACCGGCGATCTGTTCTCCGCGTTTGACGGCCAGACGGGAACCCCCAATAAATCAACACTTTCTCTCGATGTGTCTAGTATTCGTCATCCGTCCGAGGAATCGGAAGCCGCTCCCGAGACGGTCGCGATCCAGCCGCCGCAGCCGGTGGTTCCGATCGATCCGTCAATGGAGGAGACGCAGATCATTCCCCCGATCGGCAGCGAGCCCATCCCCCACGGTGGAGACGCGCCTACGGACGATGCATACGAACCAGATCAGCAGTCGAAGTTCACGCTGAACATCCCGGCCGACGAAACCGTCGCCGATCAGAAGCTCTTCGGCGGGCTGCCCACCAAGATCATCTCCGTGATCGTCGGCGTGATCGTATTGATCGTGGCCGGCACGCTGGCGGTGAATTCGCTGATAGACGATACGCAGGGCAACATCGGCGGCAGTGGCGCTTCCTCCGATCCGTTCTCCGACGAGAATCTGGATGCCGTGCCATTCGGCAAATCCACCAACGGATCGCAGTCCGACAACACCGATTCGGCCGACTCTGCAGATAAGAAGGATGGCAACGGCACGGACCAGTCGAAGGATTCGGCCGACACCGCCAACAAGGACGCCAATAAGAACCAGTCCTCGGACAACGCGAATGACTCCAAGAAGCAGTCGTCCGACAGCAACAAGTCCGATAGCAACAAGAAGGACGATTCGTCCAAGCAGACCGTGGAGACGAAGGACAAGAACGTGCAGAGCGTGCCGGCACCGCGGTACGAGAACAACACGCCGCTGTCCATCGCCAGCCAGCAGTTCGTGACCGACCCGGGCGGGCAGCGCGGATACGCCTATCATCTGCACCTCAATGAGGCGCATGATACGTACCGCCTCGTCGTGCACATCACCACATCCGGCGGCAAGGGATACATCTACGCGAACACGACCGGCGATCCCAACCAGGGCGATCAGGTCGGGGAATTCACCTTCGCCGAGGGCGGCACCACCGAGGTCAAGTTCACGAAGGTGACCAAGACGCAGGATATCGTCATGTGGGTTCCGGCCGACAGCATGCCGAACAACCAGCTCTACATCCAAAAGGTCGAACTGTTCTAGTATCCCACGCCGTGAGTTCGTTTCCTATGTCTGGCTCCCCTCGCTGAAGCTGAGCCGTGAAGCAAACAGCGGAGCTGTTTGTAGGCGAAGGCGAACGACAGTGAGCAGATAGGACCGCGGCCGTAAGGCCGTCCTTGATTGCGGATGAGCTGGCCGCGAAGCGGACTGAGGGAAGCATTACCACGAGTGCCTGAATTAAGCTAATTCGCATGGTCTCCCCTCAGTCGGCTACGCCGACAGCTCCCCTCAGCGAGGGGAGCCATAGTCGTGAGCCGCTTCACGGGCAACTTGTCCTGCAATCGAGGACGACCTTTGGTCGCAGCCTGTCAGTCCGATCGTCAGCTTGCCTTCGTCTACAAACAACTCCGTCTCCTCACGGAGGAACTGCCCCCTGCGTCGTTCGGTATTCGCACGCAGCGCAATAGCGTGCTCTTGGTACAGTTGGACGCATGAGTAACGATATACATGATGCCGTCATTATCGGCTCCGGCCCGGCCGGGTACACTGCCGCCATCTATCTGGGACGCGCCGGCTACCATCCCACGGTTATCGCCGGTGCCTTGACGCCAGGCGGACAGCTGGTCAACACCACGGAAGTGGAGAATTTCCCCGGATTCCCGGATGGCGTGATGGGCCCGGATCTGATGGATGCCATGCAGCAGCAGGCCGAAAAGTTCGGTGCCGAGCTGATCTACGACGATGTGGCATCCGTCGACTTCTCCAAGCCGGTCAAGACGCTGACGCTGGATGGCGGCGACGTTCTGTCGGCGCGTGCGGTGATCATCACCACGGGTTCCAGTTACCGCAAGCTTGGCGTCCCCGGCGAAGAGCAGTACTCCGGACGCGGCGTCTCCTACTGCGCGACATGCGATGGCTTCTTCTTCCGGGATAAGCCGATCGTCGTGGTCGGCGGCGGCGATAGCGCATTCGAAGAGGCACAATTCCTGTCTCGTTTTGGTTCTTCGGTGACACTGGTACACCGGCGTGATACATTCCGCGCTTCAAAGATCATGGTGGATCGGGCCAAGGAGAACGAAAAGATCCGTATCATCACCAACGCGGTCGTGGAATCTGTCAACGGTGACGATACCGGTGCGACTTCGGTGACGCTTCGCGATGTTGTTTCACATGAAACATCCGTGTTGGAAGCCAGCGGCATTTTCGTCGCCATCGGTCACACGCCGTCTACGTCGTTCCTGGGTGACGCCGTGGCTCTCGACGATGACGGATACATCGTCGTGGACGGCGCATCCACACGCACGTCCGTGAACGGAGTGTTCGCTGCCGGAGATGTGGTGGATCGTACCTATCGCCAGGCCATCAGCGCAGCCGGCATGGGATGCCGCGCGGCCCTGGACGCCCAATCGTATCTGGTAGGCTGATTCGCTTCTCTCGCTGCAGTGGATCGAACGGTCCACTGTGTTTTTTGCTGTGTCCGGTTATACACCCCTCCACTGATAGGGGTATAACCGGACATTTTGCATTAATAGCCGTGCTTCATTGGCGCTATTACACCGAAACCAATGAACTAGCCGCAAAGCGGTTACCACCACCTGTGCTCCCCTCAGTCGGCTGCGCCGACAGCTCCCCTCATGGAGGGGAGCCAACATCCCCGACGAATAGCCTATCTATTCATATTACGTTTTTGAGGCTCCCCTCTCTGAGGCTGAGCCGTTAAGCAAACGCCGGAGGCGTTTGTAGGCGAAGGCGAACGACAGCGAGCAGATAAGACTGCGGCCGCAAGGCCGTCCTTGATCGCGGATGAGCTGTCGGCGCAGCCGACTGAGAGGAGAATATGCGGATCAGCTTGATATCGGGCGATTTGCGGTATGCTCCCCTCAGGCCGCTGCGCGGCCAGCTCCCCTCTATGAAGCTGATCCCCCATCACCTATTGGTAATGAGGCGGGTTACTTCCATTCGCCTTCGGGAGCGGGAGCGGTGGTTGTGCTGTGCATGAGCAGTGACAGGATGCGATCCATGTCCTCGGGGGAGGAAAAGACGATTTCGATGCGACCGTGCTTTTGCGATCCCTTGATCGTCACTTTCGTATCGAAGCGGTTTTCCAGATTCTGCTGGATCGGCGAATTGGCCCACGGATTGTTCCTGTTGGCGCGGGCATTTCTGGGCTGCTCCCCCTGTGCGATCTTCATCGACACGATCTCTTCGGTGGATCGCACCGACAGTCCTTCGGCGATGATGCGCGCGGCCAGCTTGTCCATCTCCGACTCATCCGTCAAAGCGAGCAGCGCACGCGCGTGCCCCGCCGACAAAATACCTGCAGCAACCTTCTTCTGCACCACGGCAGGAAGATTCAGCAGACGCAAAGTGTTGGCGATCTGCGGCCGTGATTTGGACACCGACTTGGACAACTCCGCCTGCGTCAGACCAAACTCGTCGATCATCTGCTGATATGCGGCGGCTTCTTCCAGCGGATTCAACGCCACACGATGCAGGTTTTCCAGCAACGCATCACGCAGCATGTCATCGTCGGCGGTGGTCTTCACGATCGCGGGAATCGTGCTCAATCCCGCCAACTGCGACGCACGCCAACGCCGTTCACCCATAATCAATTCATACGGGGTGTTGCTGCTCGCATCCTTGCCGGCATCATGCGCGGACGCTTCACCACTGGTCGGTGCGGCGCCAACGGATTTCACCGGACGCTTGCGCACCACGATAGGCTGCAGCACACCGACTTCGGTGATGGACGCCGCCAACTCGTTCAGCTCATCCTCGTCGAAGATGGTACGAGGCTGATGCTCGTTGGGGCCGATATCCGAAATATTGAGCTCATCGAGGTATCCGCCCAATACCGGCTTCAA
Organism: Bifidobacterium scardovii JCM 12489 = DSM 13734; assembly: GCF_001042635.1. Lineage (NCBI taxonomy): Bacteria > Bacillati > Actinomycetota > Actinomycetes > Bifidobacteriales > Bifidobacteriaceae > Bifidobacterium > Bifidobacterium scardovii. The sequence continues at coordinate 3,153,117 of NZ_AP012331.1, forward strand.
CTTCGGTTTTTCCTCGGTCTTTGTTTCATGTGAAACACTGCCATGCGCTTTGCCGGAACGCGGTGCGCTATCCAAAGACGTAGCGCTGACGTTCCCCGAAAGATTCTCGGTCAGATCGCCAAAGAACAAGTCGCTGGGATGCGCGATATCATCCAAGGCCGGCATGGACGCACGCTTGCCCTTGGCTTTGCCGGACCCAGCATGCGTATTCTGATGCCCCTGACGCTCGGCCGTCTCGGCCTTGGCTCCGCTGGCCGGGGATCCATCGCGCACGACATCGGCAGCGGGCTGCTGCTGGGTCTTCTTGGACTGGGTCTCCCCCGCCGGCGTATTGCCGGTAACGGGTCGGGCGGCAACGACCGATGGCTTGGTTGTCTTCGCCGACTGCTCCCCAGGCAGATCGGGGAACAACGCTCCAAGGCCTTTGCCAAGACGTGACTTCGTTGCCATATCAGTGTTCTCCTCGTTTATTAGCGATTGCTTCCAGTACTTGCTTGGATCGCCGCGCTATTTCCAAAGCGGCTTCTCGATATGCAGTGGCTCCCATGCCTCGCCGATCATAGGCGATCACACTCTGGCCAAAACTTGGCGCCTCGGAGATCTTTACCGTACGTGGGATGGTGGTATCCAGCACAATGGAGGGATAATGCTGCTTGACCTCGTCAAAGACCTCCCGGCTGAGCAGGGTGCGTTTGTCGAACATGGTGACGAGCATGGTCGACACCAGCAGCGACGAATTAAAGTGCTCCTGCACCAACCCTATGGTGTGCAGCAGCTGGCCCAATCCTTCCAAGGCGTAATACTCGGCCTGGATCGGGATAAGCATCTCCTCCGCCGCGCACATGGCATTGATCACCAGCAATCCAAGGCTGGGAGGGCAGTCGATGAAGATGTACTCGTAATGGTCATCGGTCGCCGACAAAAAAGCGTGCACGGCGTCATGCAACAGATCATTGCGATTGGGGGCATCGGCAACTTCCAGCTCGGCGCCGCTGAGATCAATCGAAGCGGGCACCACGTCAAGAGTGGTGAAGTCCGGGCACTGCTGCCGGATCTCATCGATCGAGGAACGGCCTTCCAGAACGTCATACACTGACGGGATACCGCTGCCATGCTGGATTCCCAATGCGGTCGATGCGTTGCCCTGAGGGTCCATGTCAATGACCATCACGCGCGCTCCCCCGAGCGCCAGCGCAGCCGCAATGTTGACCGTGGTGGTGGTCTTGCCGACGCCACCTTTCTGATTGGCTACGGCGATGATACGAGTCCGATCCGGCTTGGGGAACACCGCCGCTTCAATCGCGGCGAATCGACTCGATTCATGGGCGATTTCCATACCCAATGAGGAATCAGAGCCCGAAAAAATACGATTGATCGTATCTTCCACTGATTCAGCGCCAGACATCGAGCCCACAGCATTCGTATTCGTCGTGGTCACAGCCCCTCCTTACACAAGACAATATGATCAAGTTTTACCAGCTGCATGGACATGCTCAAGTTGTCCACATGGATGTGGATAACTGTGGATAAAAGTTGTAGACAAGTCTGCATCCGTTCAACAAACAACGCCAGAAATCGCTGAATTCCAAGGAAAACCGCGATATCACGGCAATCAGTGCAGAAATGTGGATAACTTTGTGCATGACCTAAAAATGTGGATAAGTCAGTCAGCGTCGGTCGATAAGCACAACATGCGTGGGTTCCAAGTCAGGACCGACGGGAGCCTCGACCACACGAGGTCTGAGGCCACCAGCCTTAGCGATGATCTTGCTGGCTTTATCGATTTCCGCCTGCGCAGACCGTCCCTTCAATGCAACGAATCGACCTTGGGACTTCAACAACGGTAGCGTCAATCCGGTCAATTTGGTCATCGGAGCCACGGCTCGACACGTCACCACAGCAAAAGAATGCATGCCGGAATCACGACGACGAATTTGGGCAATGGCTTCTTCCGCGCGGGCACGCAGTACGGAAACATTGGTCAATCCCATTTCCGCCACGCATTCATTGAGCCACTCCACGCGCCTCTCCATAGGCTCGATCAGAGTGAACTGATGATCGGGAAGACAGGCTGCGGCAACAAGGCCGGGAAAGCCGCCACCGGAGCCAATATCGGCAACGGTCTTGTACCGTTCCCGGTGGGTCGCTTCCCGGATAAAAGGGACCACCGCAGCGGAGTTGAGAATATGCCGTTCCCAGATGATACCCACATCTCGCGGACCGATGATGCCTCGCGGCTCGCCTTCACGCATAAGTTTCATGTGAAACATTTCCAAGGCAGGCAGAGCCGGCCCGAGCACCTGGCGAAGAATCGGCGACCCGTCGAGCGAGTCGACTGTGGTCGATGTTTCATGTGAAACATCGACCACCTTGACTACCGATGACAGCGAGTCATCCGAATGTGTTTCATGTGAAACATGTTCGGACACGATCAGCCCTCGACTTCATCGACATCGTCGGCCGCCTCATCGGAGCTGGCCTTCATATATACCGTCACATAGCGATGCGGTTCTTCGCCGTGGGAACGAGACTTCATACCCTCCTCGCGCACCACATCGTGGATGACCTTGCGCTCGAAGGAATTCATCGGCTTGAGATCGACCGGCTCGCCGCTCTCCTTGACCTCGTCGATGGCGTCGAGCGCGATGTCATGCAGCCGCTGACGCTTGCGCTTCAGGAACCCGTCGACATCGACGATCAGATGCGAGCGTTCGCCGGTTTTCTGCTGCACGGCCAAGCGGGTGAGCTGCTGAAGCGCGTCGACCACTTCCCCATTGCGCCCGATCAGATGCTTGATATCGGTGTCGTCATCCGCAACAATCTGAACCATGGGCCGGCCGTTGCGCACACCCATCTCGATATCGCCTTCGTAATCGGCAATGTCGAGCAAGCCTTCCAGATAGTCGGCAGCGATATCAGCTTCCTCGTTGAGCTGATCGATTGTCTTATCTTCATCCTGCGCCATATGTCCATTACTCCTTATCCAGCGAGGTTCTGTCCCAAGTGTAAATCAGGAACCCGCAAAAATTATGAATTTTGCGGGTTCCTGAGATAATCAATGGTTATTTCTTTTTGCGGTTCTTCCGCTGCGGCTGCACACGCTGATAGCCCTGATTCAGCTTGCGTTCCGCTTCCTCCTTGGCCTTGGCCAACGCCTCTTCTTCGAGGGACATCTGGCCGGCCTTTGCGCGGCGCTCGTTCTCGCGCTTGTGATCACGGACTCTCTTGGCCTCGGCGGCCGGCGTGCCCGGGGTCGGGAAGGCATAGACCTGCCACATCGAACGCAGTAAGTTGCACACATTGTTGGTGAGCCAGTACACCAGCACGGCGAACGGCATGACCCCGCCGGAGAAGACGTACATGATCGGGAAGATCCACAGCATGGCCTTCTGCATCATGGCGTTCTGCCCGGTCATGGTCTCGGGGGCCACGTTCTTCTTCATGTTGTTGTACTGCATGAGCCACATGCAGCCGCACATGAGCACGACGAAGATGCCGATGACGATCTTGCCCTGCGTGCCGGAATTATTGAAGGTGTCGGTCACGTTCACGCCGAACACGGTGGTCTTGGAGAATTGCTGTGCCGTGGCCACATCGAACGCACCGAGCGCGGCTCGCTTGCCCTTGGCGATATAGGGAATCGCGGACAGCGTGTAGAACATGCACATGAACACAGGGCCCTGGATGAGCATCGGCAGGCACGAGCCGGCAGGATTGGCGTCGTTGTCCTGGTACAGCTTCATCATCTCGCGCTGCTGCGCTTCTTTGCTGGCCTGATCGGTTTTGCCCTTGTACTTGTTCTGGATGTGCTGCATCTTGGGCTGCAATGCCTGCATCTTGCGCATCGACTTCATCTGCTTGACGTAGATCGGCAGAATACATGCATGCACCACAAGCACCAGGAAGATGATCGACAGAACCCACGAGAAGCCGATGGGCGACATGCCGAGCATGGTCAGGAACTTGTGGAACAGCGCCATGATCTGGGTCATCAGCCATTCGACCGGCGTGAGGATCTTATACAGCCATCCCCAGAAGCCGCTGTCCAGTAGGAATTGATCGGTGTTCATCGCTTAGGCCATCTCCTTATGTTCGCCATATTCGGCATCGGCCAGTGGTGTCAGTCGAGGCTCTTCATGCGCCTTCGACCAGGAAAATCGGTAAAACACGGAATAGCGCTGCGGAACATCGTCAATGCCGCCACGGCTCCAAGGTCGGCAGCGCAACAGGCGCAGTGCGGCAAGCACACCGCCACGGAACGCGCCATATCGTTGCAACGCTTCAATTGCATAATGCGAGCAAGTGGGATAGTACCGGCAACACGCTGGTCGGTTGGCGGAAATCACCCGCTGATACCAACGGATGGCACGAATCATCCCACCGGCGACACTCATCGTCGATCACGCTTAGCGGCTTTACGGCTGACGGCATCGAACAGTGAAGCCATCTGCCCATCCAATGATCGGAAGTCCGCACGAGCGGCACTGGGCTTGGCCCGCAACACGATATCGCACCGCTCGGGAAGCCGAGATTCATATTGGCGCGCCAATACGCGAAACCTGCGTTTCATGGTATTGCGCGTCACCGCATTACCCACCGCTTTGGAAACAGCCAGACCAAGCCGTCGCCCATCTATCGCCGCATCGCCCAAAATCGAGGAATCGTCGCGCACCAGATAGTGCACGACGATATCCTTATCGCTGACTTTGCGACGGCATTTGAGCACGGTGACAAAGTCACGATGGCTCTTCAGCCGTTCCACGTCGGTTACGCCGCTGATATGGTTCAGGCGGACAGGGACTTGCGGCCCTTGGCGCGACGACGGTTGATGACGGCGCGGCCGGAACGAGTGCGCAGGCGCAGGCGGAAGCCGTGCTTCATGTGACGGCGGCGGTTATTCGGCTGGAATGTCCTCTTCATAATTAATGCTCCCGGTTTTTAGCCATGCGAACGCACGGCTCCTCATGAGTCAAGCTATACCAAAGTACTCTCACCCCTGCCCACAAGTCAAAACGCCGAGCGGGTTTTCACATCTCGGTCGTGTCGGGAGCTTTCGGCGTGTCGCGTGAAACGTTGGAAAATCAGGCAAGAGCGGTCAAAAGTTATCCACAAATTACATGGATGTTATTCACAATCCAGTAATTTCAACACGCAAGCCTGTGGATAACTTCTAGGTTTCGGAGTAAAAATTGACTGTTGTTATTTTAATCGTCTGAGTCAAGGAGGGCCGC